>CAYTVM010000137.1:0-5432 GCA_964441685.1 uncultured Atribacterota bacterium
AATGAGTTTAAAATAAGGATTAAAGAACATTTTGATAGTAAATTTGAATATATCGATAAATCTGATAGCGGGATACCTATAGAAATTACAGACAAGGGGAATCGGCTTCATATATCAATTAAGAAAATCGCAAACACAAAAGATAATGCAAAAATTGCCATCGACATGATGGAGTATATAAAAACTTTAATCATTGCTTTAGCGTAATACGGACAAAGATATTAAATTTCAATATTTGTTATAACTTTTTAGATTTGGAATAATATATCATGAAACAATGATTCCATTGATAATATATATTAAAATAAAGGAGAATAATTATGAATGCACATGATTATATTCTAGATAAACAAATCCAATGGGCATATCGCAATAATATAATGCTTATCGGGAGTAAGGGTAACCATGGTCGCAAAGCCTATACTCAAAAGTTAGATGATAATCTATTTGAACCATTACTACCAGAAACCGAAAAAAATTTTAAAGAAGCTGATGGAGGAGAATTAACCGGAAATCTTTACCCCTGCAAAATGCAAGCAGTTCACTCTTCGTCTGCATTGGGTGTAAATATTTTCCAATATTGGAAAAAGAATAAAGGTTAATAAAACACATTTTAGGATTAAAAGAAAGGTTTGGCAAGAATAAATTCCGACTTCTTTATCTCTGGTATGATACGATTGGACCAGAAAGTGCGAAACACCATAAGGAAATAGAGGAATTTACCGAGATAACCAAAACAGATGGCTTATATTTTTATGCCATGAGTTATCAGGATTTAATTATTAGATTAGCAAAGAAGTATCGGGATACACATAGAAATTATATCGATTATATTACTGGACGATATCTATAGTATGTAGGAAAAGGAGTGGGAGTTATAGCCTTTTTTAAGCTGAGCAAGGAAGAGAGATCAGGGCGGATGTCAGGATATAAGAGGAGAAGAGGGTATCTTAACTATTCAGCATACAAAAATACAGGGGACGGTTGTTAATGCTCAATAATTCGGTAACTTTTTCCAGCTTTCATAAGGGTTGATATAGTCTAATCTCCCATGCCTTCTTAGATGGTTGTATTCAAATAAAACATTGGCAAATATCTTAGCATGCATTACACTACAATATGTAAGATTATCGAAAAGTTGAAGAGGAAAGATGTAAAATCAAATACAAAAAATGATGTCAGAGGTGAGTGTAATGAAGAAAACATATATTGCCATACTGCTGTTGTGTCTGATGATTTACTTAACCGGATACTCCGAAGATAATACTAGTTCTGATAACAAACAAAGTACATCGACACAATTTTTGCAGGAAAATAAGGACTCACAGGAAAATATGGAAAAGAAATATATGCATATGAATGCGGATACGAAGGTAATAGATGTCATAAATCTTCCAGCTTTTATTGGTTTTGGGCAATATTTGTTCCCAACAGAATATGGGATGCCGGAGAGCAGCATGAAACTGAACAATATTGCCTCACTATTGGCATATCACAGTCACATCGACACCGCTACGACCGTAGAAGTATTAAATTATATGCTGGATGAAGTCAGCAGTGGAAATATCATTTTCTATAACATTTATACTGAAAAAGAAAAGAAAGATGATCCTGCAAAAGAAAATACAGGATTGTTCTTCTTCCGCGGAAATACGAACGCACCTTTTGCAGTCATCAATGCTGGCGGTGGTTTCTCATATGTAGGCTCTATTCATGAAAGCTTTCCTCATGCACTGGCATTGAGTAAAAGAGGCTACAATGCCTTTGCGCTTCAATACCGAACCGGTGGTGTTGATGTAGCCTGCGAGGACTTGGCAACAGCCATCTCTTTCATCTTTAAAAATGCAGAAAATCTCAAAATAAGTACTGCTTGCTATTCCTTGTGGGGCGGCTCGGCGGGAGCGAGAATGGCAGCTTACCTCGGTTCTTATGGTCCATCCGCTTTCGGTGGCGATGATTTGCCCCGTCCCGGTACTGTCATTATGCAGTACACCGGGCATACTGATTACACTGAAGGCGATCCGCCAACCTTTGCTGTAGTAGGTGAAAACGACGGTATCGCCAGCTGGCATACCATGGAACGAAGAATCAAAGCACTAAAAAGCTTCGGTATTGACACGGAATTTCATAAATATTCAAACCTTGGCCATGGTTTTGGTCTTGGAATTGGTACCAGTTCAGAGGGATGGATAGAATATGCGATTCAGTTTTGGGAAAAGCATATCTCTTAGAACAGTTAGAACAGGGGATGGTTCTTTTTGGACTAGTACTTTTGGATTTTTATTTTTTTAAATAGCAGGAGAATGAAATGGAAGATGAGATCAGATTATTCTATGATCTGACAGCCGAAGAAACGGCGAATCGTTGGTATAAAGAAGATATACTGAAGCCAACGATAGAAGAATTCGTCTCTTTACTTCAAAAAGAACCTAGGGTGCTTGACCTTGGTTGCGGGACAGGGCATGAGAGTATGAGACTGGCTCAGGCTGGTGCACGGGTATTAGGGATTGATTTTAGTGAAAGATGTATTGCCATAGCAAGAGAGCGCTGCCTGCAATGCAGGTTCGAGGTACAAGATTTTCGTTATCTGGATGAGAGATTCGGAAAATTCGAAGGAATATTCGCATGTGGTTCATTGATCCATATTAAAGATGAAGAGCTGACTGATGTCTTAGGAAGAATAAAGAATTTATTGATCAAGGATGGATATATGGCCGTTATTTTGGTTAAAGGGAAAGGGATTAGTGAAAAAATGAGCTTAATTGAAGTAAATGGTAAAAAAATAAGAAGGACTGTTTATCTGTATAACCAGGAGGATATAGTAAAGGCAGCAAAAAAATCAGGGTTAGCCTATATACGTGAAGGGTTTTTGCCGGAGAAGCTAAAACAATACGGATGGAGGAACCATATCCTTCAGAATAAATCTTAAAGAAGAAGATTATTTAGAAGTAAAATATTGGATGGTACTTTATTCAATGTCTTCCTAGTTATCTAAGATATTACTATCATTTCTAGGTATTACATAGGGGTTATCCATGCCCAGGATAACCCCAATCGGAGGTGAAAAAATCATGGATCAAGCTATGGAATTTCCAAAGGGGCCAATTTGTCAAAGTTGTGGTATGCCTTTGCAAAAGGATACAGATTTTGGAACGGATGCTGACAGAAGCAAAAATAAAGAGTATTGTTTTCACTGTTTTAAAGATGGTAAATTTTTGGACGAAGGAATAACCCTGAAAGAGAAAATAGAAAAGAATGTAGAATTTGCTATTAAAATGGGAATGCCGGAGGATGCGGCAAGAAAAATGTGCGAAAATATATTGCCAAAGCTGAAAAGGTGGAGAAAAGAATAGAAAGGAAACCTATTTTTTAGGGTCTTGCCTGGATGATTCCTTCTGCCCAGAATGTGTCAAAAGTATTGGCTGCGCCTCCATGTTCAACAATTTTATTATCGATGATGCGGTCTATGTTTACAGCGGTGAAAACGAATTTTTTCCCCGATGGTTTTATTCCTAACCACTCTCCAAGATGGGTGGCTTCTATTATGATTTCAGAAATAACGAAATCATTATCGGTGTGCTGACGAACGATTCGAATTTTTAGGTCAGGGTAAGTTTTTCTAACATCGATGACATGCTGTTTCATTCCGGCTAAGCCTATCGGTATATTCTTATCTCCATTTCTTGCGGTACAGTCAACAGAAACGTATTGATCAATTTCATCAATTAAGTTATTAGAAACAATATTTTCGTAAAAATTCTTAATCATTTCTTTTTTATCCATAGAATCAGTCCTTTTATTATTTTGGCAACCAATGCTCGACAACTCGTTTTTATACGAAATTATGATAAACTTTAATCATCTAAAATTCATTCTATTTTATCGTTTTTGAAACGAATATGCAAAGGGGAATAGAACAGGGGACGATTCTATTCCCCTTTGCATATTCATAAAACTCTTATCTAATAAGGGTTTTAGGAATGAGAAATTTGGGTTGGGCTTCACCCTTAAAAGATACAAATAGAAGGGATTTATCCATTGATTATTTTTCAGAAAGAAGGATTGTTTTGTAGTATAATATATTTAATAACCATTTAATGTATTTATTATTTGATAATAAAATAATTTTAGTTTGAGGTGAAAAAAATGAATACCGAAGATAAAGAATGTTGTCCTGAATTTAGTCCAGAGAAATGGGATAAAAAAACATTTAATTGGGAAGATAAACAATTTATTAAAGAAACTATTCCTACACTTTTTCATATGCCGTTCCCTCCTATGATTGGAAAAAAAATAACGCGGATGATGGAATTAGCAACGAGTGCAGATAAGATAGATTCAAAAAAAGATGAAGTTTTGGTTTTGTTTCAGGATCCAACTGCATTTCGGTCCAACATTTATATTTCTACAACCGGAGATGTACCAGGTGCAAATAATGTAAAAATTTCAGGAAAATTCCTGGCCAAGGTATATGATGGCCCCTATAATGCTGTACCAAAATTTGTAAAAGATATGAAGAATATGTATTTGGAAAAAGAAGGGGAAAAAATTCCAAAGGATGATGCGTATTATATCCATTATGCCTATTGCCCGAAATGTATGAAGAAATATGGCCATCAGTATATGATTTTATTTGCCAGTATCTAAAGGTATTGGTCAGAATTGGGTAAAGTCTCAACATTTGACATAACTCTATCTAAGTGCAAACATTTTATTATGACTAGACCTTTACGATTATCTTTTGAAAATGCTTTTTATCATATTACCGCCAGGGACAACCGGAGAGAGAATATATTCTACTCCGACCGAGATAAAGAGGTATTTTTAAAAAGTTTAAAAGAAATGCTTCTGAAATATTCGATGATTTGTTACGCTTATTGCCTCATGGATAATCATTATCATCTCTTTATCAAAACGAATCAATCCAACCTGTCTCAAGGTATCCATTATCTCAACAGTTCCTATGCCAATTGGTTTCGTAATAAACATCAAATCAGCGGTCCCCTTTTCCAAGGCCGGTTCAAATCTATTCTGGTGGATGCCGACAATTATGCCCTTGTTCTCTCAGCTTATATTCATCTCAATCCCTTACGGGCAGGTGTAGTCAATCAATTAAAAGAGTATCCCTGGAGCAGCTATCCGGATTACCAAGAAAATACAGGGGACGGTTGTTAATGCTCAGTAATTAGGTAACTTATTTGGTATAATTAAATAAACAAATGGGAAGTTCAGTCTGTCAAAAATTGATCCCTGACTGTTAGTGATGATAAACAGCTAAAGAAATGTTAGAATAAGTTAATGATTGATGTTGGAGGAAAAAATGATATTAACACTTGAAGATATAAGAAAATTATGTACCGAAAGTTCTTTTGAACGCGGTATAGAATATTTTAAAATGGGAAGGGTAATCAATTTAAAACAACTGGGAGATA
>CAYTVM010000138.1:0-5426 GCA_964441685.1 uncultured Atribacterota bacterium
AGGGAACAGATCAGCATAGAGGCTGGTTCCAAACCTCACTACTGACTTCGGTAGCTGCTTTTGAAAAAGCACCTTATAAAACTGTTCTAACTCATGGTTTCATTGTCGATGCAGAAGGCAGGAAAATGTCCAAATCCATAGGCAATGTCATTGCCCCTCAGGAGATTATTGAAAAATATGGAGCGGATATATTAAGATTATGGGTTGCCTCTTCTGATTACCGGACAGATATCAGGATATCTTCCAATATATTAGATCAATTAGTAGAAATATACCGAAGGGTCAGAAATACTACCCGGTTTATCCTGGGAAATTTATCAGATTTTAATCCAAACACAGATGTCGTTTCTTATGATAAACTTCGCGAATTAGACAGATTAGTCTTGAGTAATTTTCAAAGTTTGGTGAAAAAGGTAAATGAAAGCTATGATAAATTTGAATTTCATTTCCTCTATCATGAAATTCATAACTTCTGTGCCATTGACCTGAGTTCATTTTATCTGGATATCATTAAGGATAGACTTTATACCGCATTTGCTGATTCCGAAGAACGTCGGGCAACTCAAACAGTATTGTATCAGATAATTAATGATCTGGTAAAACTGATTGCGCCGGTATTAAGTTTTACCGCAGAGGAAATCTGGCAGCATTTACGAGAAATAGAAAAAGGCGAAGAGAGCATTTTTCTCGCTTCCTGGTCCGAAGTGAATGAAAATTATATAGATAAAAACCTAGAAAAAAAATGGGATAATATTTTAAAAATTAGAAAAGATATCTTAAAGGCTTTAGAAATAAAAAGAGGTGAGGGCTTTATTGGCAATTCTTTAGAGGCACAGGTAAATATTTATACCGAAGATAAAGAAGTGTATGATTATTTAATGTCCTTCAAGGAGCAGTTGGAAACCATATTTATCGTTTCTAAAACAGATATCATTCTTGAGGAAGGAGAAAAAGTCCTTTCTTCTGATGTCTATGCAGGTGTTGAATTTCCTGCTGTTAAGGTGTTGGTTACCAAGGCACCGGGAGAAAAATGTGAAAGATGCTGGTGTTACAGTAAGACAGTAGGAGAAGATCAAAAATATCCGACGATATGTGAAAAATGTGCTAAAGTAATACATGAACATTTTGAGGAGTAAAAGAAATACTATGGGATATATAGGTTTATCCATATTTGTGATATTATTTGATCAGCTGAGTAAGCTTTTTATTCAATATAAAATGAAGATCGGGGAATCTATTCCGTTAATTAAGGGGATATTTCATATAACTTATATAGAGAATCCCCGAACATCCTTTGGTCTTTTTAAATATAATACTTCGTTTTTTGTAGTAGCGGTCTTAATTTCAGTAATTTTGGTGATTTTAATCTATAAAAAAATAATTTTCAAAAATAATACTTTCATGTATATCCCTTTAACGCTTGTCATGGGAGGGGCTGTGAGTAATCTTATCGACCGGGTAAGAGTTGATGGAAATGTAATAGATTTTATAGATTTCAGAATCTGGCCAATTTTTAATTTTGCCGATACAGCAATAGTGTGCGGAATGTTAATATTATTGATTTATATGTTGTTCCGTTCTCCGGAAAAGGAAGAAGAAGGAAAAGGGGAAAAAATAGAAAAATGGAAAGAATATAAAGAAGAAGATGAGGAGTAAGGTTTAATGTATAGAATTTTATTTACCATTGGTTCATTTTCAATTTATTCTTATGGAGCGATGATAGCTTTAGCTTTTATTGTAGCCATTCTTTTTGCTATGAAAGAAGCAAAAAAAAGTGGAGAAGACCCGGAAAGAATTTTAGATTTGAGCTTATATGTTATTTTGGGTGCTCTGATAGGGGGTAGATTGGGATATGTTTTAACCTATCTTGATTATTATACTAAAAATCCTGTGAAAATATTATATTTTAGACAGGGTGGATTAAGTTTTTTGGGAGGATTTTTAGTAGCTTATTTCCTATGTTGGTTGTATGTTAAAAGAACCAAGATTTCATTTTGGAAATTTGCTGATATTGCTGCTCCCTCTATTGCTCTGGGAATAGGTATCGGAAGGATAGGATGTTTTTTAAATGGCTGCTGCTTTGGTGTAGTATCAGAAAATTACGGCATTAAATTTCCTTCTTTAGGTATGCCCCCGGTATATTTACAGCAACTAAAGGATGGATTAATTGCCTCCGGAAGTACCTGTACTCTTCCGGTAATTCCTACTCAAATATATACTTCTTTGTACGGCTTTTTAATATTTTTTATTCTTCACTGGATGAAAAAATATAAGAAGTATGATGGGTTTATTATGTTGAACTTTTTTATATTATATTCAATTGCCCGCTTTATCATAGAATTTTTTAGATTTTACGAAAATAATTACAAAGTATTTCATTTATTTAGCATTACTCAAGCTATTTTACTGGGAGTTATGTTAGTTTCTCTGGTATTTATGAATATTCTGAAGAAAAAAAGTAACTAACAATGAGTGATTTGTAATGTGGGCACAATTCCTGTCTGCGTGCGGACACGCACAGGCAGGCATTGTACCTCCATTGCATCATTGCATCTAAAAAGTCATCATTTACTCTATAATAATCTGCAAAATACTACATATATAATCTGCTGAAAATATTTTTGGTTTTTTGGAAAATAACCGTGGTATAATATAAATAAAAATTTGGGTGAGGTCATTTTGGGCACTGAAAAATTAAATAATAAAGAAAATAAATCTAAACCGGATCAACAATTTCTACTTTTATCATATCCACAAACTCTCCAAGAGAAAGCTTTAAGATATGAAAAACAGAATTATATTAAATATCTGTTAGATTACTTACCGGATTTTCAAATAATCTTGGATGATGAAGGAAAAATTATCAGAGTGAATCAGGCTTTTGAAAAAATTACCGGAAAAAAGAGGGGGGTATTAATTGGTAGTTTTATTTATGAATTCATACCCGAAGAAATAATAAAAAATTTAAGAGGTCAAATAATAAAGAAAAAAAGAGTAGAGAATATAGAAATAAATGTAAGCAGACCAGGGAGAGAACCTTTGCTTTGTGAATTCTCAGGTGTGGTATTCATCAGCAAAGAAGGAGAGACTATTATTTATCTAAGTGGTAGGGATATGACTGAAAGAAAAAAATTACAACAAAACCTTATAGAGTTAAATGAAAACTTAGAGAAAAAAATAATGAAAGGCAGCAAAGAATTAAGAAAAGTTCAAGACCAGCTTATCCAATCGGAAAAATTATCTATTATCGGAGAATTGGTGACCAGTGTAGCCCATGAGGTTAGGAATCCTTTAGCTACCATAAGCCTAATTGTTCAACATTTAGAGAACAAATCTGCCGATAATTACCAAATAGAAAAATTAAAAGCAATTCAAAGAAACATAAATCGCATAGATAAGATTGTCTTTGGCTTGCTAAATTTTTCTCATCCCTCCCGCTTTAATTTTGATTATTACAATATCAATGAAATATTAGAAAGATTAGAGCCGATCTTAAAGCATTTTCTTCCGGAGAATATAAAGATCATTAAGAGATATGATTCAAAATTGCCCCAGGGCTGGTTTGATTCAGCTTGCCTGGAACAGGTTTTTTTAAATTTAATTTCTAATGCCATACGGGCGATGAAAAAGGGTGGGGAACTTTATATTACCACCAGTTTTGATCCTGTTCGAAAAGGAATAATAATAAAATTTAAAGATACGGGGGTAGGCATTCCGGAAGGGAATCTCAAAAAAATATTTAATCCCTTTTTTACTACTTTTAAGGAAGGCACTGGTTTAGGTCTCTCTATTTGTCGGAATATCGTAAAGGATCATAAAGGTACTATTTCAGTAGAGAGTAAGTCGAGGGAAGGGGCAATTTTTAATATTTTTCTGCCCTTGGAAAAAAGGAAAGAGAAAAAACAGGTGGAGGATGAGATATAATGACCAAGGCTAATATTTTAATCATTGATGATGAAGTAGATTTATGCCAGAGTCTACTTGAATTATTAGAGGAGGAAGAATACAAAGTTTTTATTGCCCATAGTGGTAAGGAAGGCTTGATAAAGGTCAAAGAAAGTTTGCCTGATTTAATCCTTTTGGATATAAAGATGAGCGGAATAAATGGGATTGAGACTTTAGAGAGAATTACCGCCATTGATAAGGAGATCTCCGTGATTATGTTAACTGCTTATCAGACTGTAGAAACTGCGGTAAAGGCGATGAAACTCGGAGCATACGATTATATTAGTAAACCTTTTAACTTTGAAGAGTTAAAGATCATCATTAAAAGAGCTCTTCGGGCTCGTGATTTGTCTCAAGAAGTCATTTCCTTACGCCATCAAATAAGAGAAAAATTTAGTTTTAATAATATTATCGGAAAAAGCGATAAAGTAAAAGAAGTATTGTATAAGATTGAAAAGGTTGCTCCAACCAATGCCACTGTATTGGTTAGAGGAGAAAGCGGTTCCGGGAAAGAATTAATTGCCAAGACTATTCATCAATACAGTCCCAGAAGAGATAGGCCATTTATTGCCGTTGATTGTGCCAGCATGCCAGAGACCTTGATAGAGAGTGAATTATTTGGTCATGCCAGGGGGGCTTTCACCGGTGCAGTAGCGAAAAGAGTAGGTAAATTTGAATTGGCGCAAACCGGGACATTTTTTTTAGATGAGATTGGTAATTTACCAGTTAATATTCAAGCTAAGTTATTAAGAGTTCTCCAGGAAGGGGAGATAAGCCGTATCGGAGAAAAATATCCGATTAAAATTGATGTACGATTGATCATTGCTAGTAATACCAATTTAGAAGAGGGGATAAAAAGAGGAACTTTTAGAGAAGACTTATATTATCGTATAAATGTTTTTTCCATCATTCTTCCTACTTTACAGGAACGGAAAGAAGACATACCTTTATTAGCTTTGCATTTTCTAAATCAGTTTAATCCGATATTTGGAAAGAAGATTAAGGATATCTCGGAAAAAAGTATGAAGTTGCTGATAAATTATTCCTGGCCAGGTAATGTTCGGGAACTTCAAAATGTTATTCAACAGGCAATTATTATGGCTGAAGATATTATTCTACCAGAGCATTTACCTTTTTATACAAAAGAGAACAAAGTAGAGGCAGATCCGATGCATATTCTCCTATCCGAAAAAGATCAGAATAATTTCCCCAACGACTTCTCCCTTAAAAACAATGTTAGGCAACTTTCTCGAGATACAGAAAGAAGAATTATTTTGGAAGCGTTAAAAAGAACGAATTGGAATAAGGCTGAAGCTGCCAGATTATTAAAGATAAATTACAAAACCCTCTACCTCAAGATTAAAGAATATGACATTCACCAAACATAAAGGGTATGATTCATTGTAATTCCTGTGGGGGGTTCGATTCCTGTCTGCGTGCGGGAACGCACAGGCAGGCATCGAACCCGTTAGAAAAAAATA
>CAYTVM010000139.1:0-5417 GCA_964441685.1 uncultured Atribacterota bacterium
TGTTATATAGCATAAGATCGTATACTCATTTTAATCTCTAAAACTGTAGCATATGATCGTACACTTTTAATCAGGAAGTTGGTAATCAATTTCATTGACTAATCTATCCTGATGAAATAATCTTATTTTTTGTTCTTTGACAATAATAGTAGCTCTTACATACTCATAAACCAGGCTTTTATCTACCTGAAATTTTTCACCAAAGATATCCAAGATTCTATTGGATCGAATAAACCTAATGAGATGAATATTTCCCTGTCTTGGTCTTACTTTCAGGTTATCCCAGGAGAAATAATCGGGAAACTCTCTTCGGGGCAATGGGTTACTTTTTAATACTTCATCAGGAGTTTTCCCTCTAAGGCAACTGTAACGATGATTCTGGTTGTGAAAGATCTCAAATATTTTGCCCTGCTTGCATAGGTCTTGAAAATCAGAAAACCTGATTTTTCGAAAAAAGCGGTGCTCAAAAGTAGCTTGAAATTTTTCGATACAACCATTTCGCCAGGGTTCACCCAGGGGAATAAAGATAGGCTCTACCCCTAAAAGTAGACAGAGTTTGATCACCAGGCCGGAAGACCGGGGATAGCGATTAGATCCCCGACAACAGAGCTGGTTATCCATCTGAAGAAAGAAGGGTATACCTATGGTTTCCCAACTTTCCTTTAAAGACAGTGCTACTTCCTGATGGATTTTAGAGCGCTTGGGGTTTACCGCTACCCGATGACTTCCAATATCCATGAGATTATGGGCATAGAAACAGCCGTCACCTTTTAGGTAACGGGGACCAATGATATCGAACTGGTGTAAGGTATTGGCTTTTAAAGGACGATCAGGGAAAGAAGGATACGGTTTTCCCTTTGGCTGGTATCTTTTTTCTCCTTGACAGACTAGGCCATTTCTTTTTAATATTCTGTTTATCGTCCAGATCTGAGGAATGTCTTTCTCGTGAAAGACTTGCATCTGGTATTGGATATTGATGGCACCTATCTGAGATAATTTGGATTCCTCGAGAAGCTTTCTGATGGCGATAACCTTCTTTTCGATCTCGGAAGGAGTCTTTCGATAAATGGTAAGGGGCGTTTTAGATTTTTCTTTAAACCAATTCTTTTTTCCCGATTGGTATCTTTTGATCCATTTAAAGAGCCAGCGTTTGGACATGGACAATGCCTGACATATTGTCTTGGGACCTTGACCAGCCAAATATTGTTTTACGGCCTTAATTCTAAGAGCTTCTATGTTTTTCATAATCAACCTCCCTTTTAGGTTGATTATACTAAATTGTCAAAGAACGAAAAGTGCATGATGTGTTGCTACAATATATTACTAGACAGTGCATGATGTTATGCTATACTTTTAGTGCACGATGTTATGCGATTTGTCAACTATATACTAAATACTATTTTAAAAGAGGAGGTGTTTTTTTATGAAACAATTTATCGTTCTTGGTTTAGGAAGATTTGGTTCTGCGGTAGCAACAACCCTAGTTGAATTAGGACATGAAGTCCTGGGAGTAGACCATAACGAAGAAAGAGTAGATGAATTAAAAGATAAGATAACTCAGGTAGTACAGGCCGATATCACTGAGGAAAGAGTTTTAAAAGAATTAGGAGTAAATAATTTTGATACAGCTATCATAGGCATTGCTAGCGATTTAGAGACAAGCATGTTAGTCACTATGATGTTAAAAGAAATGGGTTTAAAATATATTATCGCTAAAGCTCAAAACAATCTCCATGCAAAGATTTTAGAAAAGATCGGGGTAGATAAAATAGTATTTCCCGAAAGAGATATGGGGAGAAGAATTGCCAACAATTTAGTTACTTCTAATATTAAAGATAACATAGAACTAGAACCTGATTATAGCATTAGTGAAATTGAAGCCTTACCCGAATTTGAGAATAAAACTTTAAGCCAACTTGATCTGCAAAATAAATACGGAATAAATGTTTTGGCCATAAAAAGAGGCAATCGCTTCAATATCTCACCTCAATTAAAAGATATAGTAAAAAAGGACGATTTTCTCATTGTAATCGGGGAGACTAAAAGAATTACTGAATTTACCGGTAAAGTAAAGCATTAAAAAATATTTTGTGGAACCACCGGTTATTTGAAATGCATAGGAATTTTAAAAATAATAATTCCAAGAGATAAACAAGATGCAAATATTTGATAAAAAACTTAAAAAGTACCTTCCCAATTACATACTCCAAAGTCTATTGGCTACTATTGCTCTGACTATTATTCTTTATTTTGAAAATATATTTACTGATACCGCAGTTGTTGCTTCTCTGGGAGCAACAACTTTTATTATTTTCGCTATGCCTAACTACACCACTGCTCAACCCCGAAAGGTCATGGGAGGGCATATCATCGGTATCATCGTGGGAGTCTTTTGTTTTTATATTGCTTCTTTTGCCCAAAACAGTGAAAATTTTTTTCTTGCTCAGGATGTAATTAAAATTCTTATTCCTTCTCTCTCTGTAGGATTATCTATCTTCATTATGGTTATTACTAACACCGAACATCCTCCTGCCGCCGGCACCGCCCTGGGTATAGTTATTCAAGGATGGTCATATTCAACTATACTGGTCATTCTTATCACCGTTTCCCTCTTATCGCTGACCAAATATTTACTAAAATCATGGTTAAAAGATTTGGTTTAACCTCACGTTTTTTTAAAACTACAGGTGATATGTTATAATAAAATAAAAAAGGATAAAAAAATATGATAAAAAATATTTTATTTATCTATAACCAGGTAAGTCAGAGAGAACGTAAGGGGCTCTTTAGAGAATGTATCCTTATTAAAGATGTAGACGCTATTCGCAAGGCTTTAATTGAGACTAACAATAATATTTTATCTTTAGACCTTTTTGCACCAGAACAACTAGATGAGTTTATCAGAAAACATCAGCCTATCAATCTGGCCTTTGTCCTGGCAGAAGGATATAAAGATATCCCTCATAGCTTTTATAGTGGGCATGGTTCAGCCATGGTTCGTAAACAGTTAACCAAATACCATATTCCCTGTGCCCTCTCCAGTATTGAAAGTATGGAAGTCTGCCGCAATAAAAACCTTACTTATATCAACCTCAGGGAAAAAAATATTTTAGTTCCGAATTATTTTATATTTGATACCCACTTTCGATTTCACAAAATAAAATTACTCTCCCAGATAGAGAAAATAGGGTTTCCCCTGATGATAAAACCAGCTGGCGGAGGAGATAGCATAGGGATTACCCCTAAATCTGTGGTGCATAATCTTCAAGAGCTAAAAAACAGGATTATCGGTCTAAAAAAAGAACTGGGTCCTGAAAAATTAATCATCGAAAAATATTTACCTGGGAGAGAGTATACTATTGGCGTTCTGGGCAGCAAAAAGAAAAAATACATCTTGCCCATTATCGCTTTTCCCAGAGACCATGGCATCAGATATACTTCCACTAAAAAGAAAGAATATAAAATGAGGGGAAAATTTGAAATTATCTATCGTGATGATGAAAGATTTAAAAAACTTGCCCAAATTGCCATCAAGATCTTTGATGCCGTGGGAGCCAGTGATGCTATCAGAATTGATTTTATAGAAGATGAATCAGAGAAAAGTTGCGTTATCGATGTAAATGGCACACCTGCTTTATCTCTTACCGGTTCTTTGACTTATATGGCCAGCAAAGTTGGACTAACTCATGGCCAATTGATAAAACTTATTTTTTATGAAAGCGTCGTCCGACATGATTTAGCCCCTACCTATCTTCTGGAAGAGATGATATCTAAAATTCAAACCAGGCTTGCTACTTATTATGCTGATGAAGAGGACGAAGATATAGAAATGGCTTTAATTTAAATAATCCTTATTTTCCTTCAGATTCCAAATCTATCATCTTCTTTTTTAAAGGATTATCTTTCTGACCGGAAAATCCCCCTATACTACCGTCACCCTTTATCACCCGATGACAGGGGACTATTAAGGGTAAAGGATTATTTCTCATGGTGCTTCCCACTGCTCGGTAAGCCCGAGGATAACCGGCTGCTTCTGCTTCCTCTTTATAGGACCGGATTTCACCATAAGGAATTTTTCTAACTGTCTGTAAAATTTTTTTCCGAAAATTGGTAACAATATCCAGATCTAACGGGAAATCTGTAAAATCAACTTTCTTACCGGTATAATATTCTTTAACCTTTTGAATTAAATTTTCCCAACCTCTATTATCTTCGAAAAGATGATTACACTTTAATTCTTTCTTTATTTCAGAAAGAGCATCTTCTTGCTTCTCTTCCGGTAAAACAAAAATCCGTAAACCTTTTTCAGTAAATGCAAACCCTGCCCACCCCCAGGCAGTTAAAAAAATAGCGTATTTAAAAATATTTTTCAAAATATATTTTCTCCTCTTTTTTAGTTTAAACTTTAATGGAGTATTTAGATAGAAAAAAGAATGCTATTTCTTTCTATCTTTTCCTTCCCTTTCTTAACTCGATACTATATACTCGATACTCGATACTATATTTTTGTTTTGTTATTGTTTTTATTATATAATCTAAATGAGTCGTGGTCAATAAACCCGCTTTATACTAACAACTGATTTAATTGGGGAATTGATAAATTGTTCAATTGGCCAATATTTCATTATCATATTAGGAAATATTATGTTAAAAAAAATAAATGTCCTGCTGCTGGCAGGTGGAAAAAGCAAAATAAGCCTGAGAAAATTTACCGGAAAAGAAAATAAGGCATTAATCGAAATAGGCCCTCACCGCAAACCTATGATTCTATATATCATAGAAGCTCTAAAAAAATCAGAATACACTGATAAAATTATCGTAGCAGGACCTGAAGAAGTACAAAAATTAGTAAAAGACCTGGTCTATCTCACTATTTCCGATGGTCAAACCATTCCTGATACCTTGAAATCAGGAATTTTACCCCTTAAAAAAGACCCTTTAATACTAATCTCAACTTGTGATGCCCCTTTGATAACCGAAAAACATATCGATTATTTTATAAAAGAGTGTTATGGGTGTCCTGGTTTTGAACTTTATTATCCTGTAATCGACAAAGAAGTTTATCAACAGTCTTACCCCTCTTCGGATTTAAGAAGGGTTTATGCTACTTTTGTTGAAGGCACTTTTACCGGAGGGAATCTTATTCTAATAAATCCTCGGATTATCATTGATTGTGCAGAAATAATCAACGATTTTATCTACTTCAGAAAACATCCTCTAAAAATAGCCCGGATCTTGGGGGCTCAAATAACCGCGAAATATTTAAGAAAATATCTATCTATCCAGGACCTGGAAAAGAAAGTCCCTGAATTATTGGGGGGTTATAAAGGGAAAGCTATCCTCTCTCCTCCTGAAATCGCTCTGGATATCGATAAACCCAGACATTTAAAAGCCCTTTGGAACAATGATTAAAGCTT
>CAYTVM010000140.1:0-5381 GCA_964441685.1 uncultured Atribacterota bacterium
GGAGAAGAGGTGGAAAAGGTATATTGAATAAGCGGATAAAGATATTTGTAGGAAGTTTCGGAAGCGGAAAGACAGAGATTGCCATTAATTATTCGATATATTATCGAAAAAAACAAGACCAGGTTGCTATTGTAGATTTAGACATTGTTAATCCTTACTTCAGAACTCGAGAAGCAAAAGATACTTTAATTCTTAAAGGTGTAAAAGTCATTTCCCCTGAAGGTAAAATGACTTATGCTGATTTACCCTTAATTTCACCCGAAATAAAAGGTTTAATTCAAAATCCAGATTATTGTGTCATTCTTGATGTGGGTGGAGATGATGTAGGAACAGTAGTTTTGGGTAATTTCAGGCATTTCATCAAAGATTTAGATTACGAAATGCTACTGGTAGTAAATTCTTATCGGCCTTTTACCCAAAGTATACCTCAGATTAAACAGATGGCTCAAGAAATAGAAAATTCATCTCGATTAAATATCAGTGGCATTATAAGTAACCCCAATTTAAGTGTGCAAACCGATGAAGATATAATTAAAAAAGGACATATTTTGATAAAACAGGCGGCACAAAAATTGAAAATGCCTATCAAATTTATCTGCATAGATGAACGATTTTCTCTGAGAATTAAACGGGAAAATTTTGAAGAACCAATATTTTATATAAAACGTTTTATGGGTTTACCGTGGAATTAATTTTAAAAAAGGAGGAATGAGCAAATAATATGGCAAAAATCATAGTAGACGAGGAAAGATGTAAGGGATGTGAACTATGTATTACAGCTTGCCCTAAGCACATTATAGTTATGTCTGAACAATTTAATAAAAAAGGATATCACCCGGCTCAACAGATTAAACCAGAAGAGTGCACTGGCTGTGCTTTTTGTGCGATGGTATGTCCTGATATTGCTATTGAAGTATTTAAATAAGTTAGTTGTTAGTAAATAGTGAATAGTCCTTAGTTTCAAATACAAAAGGCAAGATACACGATTATAGCCCTTAAACACAATTATTTTATCAACAATAGGCTTAGTCTGTTAAGTGGGTCTCTACTACTAAACAGAGCTTGCGAATATAAGGAAATTTCTATACTATTAAATTATTATTAAGGAGGCTGGAAAATGGGAGAAAAAATGCTAATGAAAGGGAATGAAGCCATAGGAGAAGCAGCAATTCGCGCAGGGTGTCGATTTTATTTTGGTTATCCGATTACCCCTCAAAGTGAATTAACTGCCTATATGGCAAAAAAATTATTGAAAATGAAAGATGCTGCTTTTGTACAAGCAGAGAGTGAAATAGCAGCAATAAATATGGTTTACGGGGCTGCAGCTACCGGAGTAAGAGCGATGACCTCTTCTTCGGGCCCGGGGATAAGTTTAAAACAAGAGGGAATTTCCTACATTGCCTGCGCTGAATTACCGTGTGTGATAGTTAATATTCAAAGGGGAGGTCCCGGATTGGGAAGTATTCAACCAGCTCAAAGTGATTATTTCCAGGCAACTAAAGGAGGGGGGCATGGTGATTACCATTTAATTGTATTAGCTCCTTCTTCGGTACAGGAATTAGTTGACTTAACCATGGACGCTTTTGATTTATCTGATAAATATCGTAATCCGGCAATGATATTAGGAGACGGGCTTTTAGGTCAGATGATGGAAGCAGTAGAATTTAAAGAAAGACCAAAAGTTGATTTGCCAGATAAAAATACCTGGGCTCTAACCGGATGTAAAGGGAGAAAACATCGTCTGATTGTTCCCTTTGATTTAGACCCTTATGTTTTTGAAAAATTAAACAAAGCTCAAGGTGAAAAATATAAAAGACTTAAAGAGAAAGAAACTCGATACGAAGCTATAAATCTAAAAAATGCAGATTTAGTAATAGTTGCTTATGGAACAGTTGCTCGAATTGTAAAAACTGTAATCGATAAAGCAAAAAAAGAAGGGATTAATATCGGATTAATCAGACCAATTACTTTGTTTCCCTTCCCGGAAAAGATAATAGCTGAGACTGCAGAAAATATAAAAAAATTTTTAGTGGTTGAAATGAGCATGGGTCAGATGATAGAAGATGTAAAATTATCAGTAAATGGAAAAGCGGAAGTCAATTTCTTTGGCCGAAGTGGTGGAGTTATCCCTACTCCGGAAGAAATTTTAGAAGCAGCAAAGAAATATTTATAAAAATTAACTAATCATATTTATAGTTTATTGGAGGTGTATTAGATATTATGGAGAAAGTATTTGGACGTCCAAAATCATTAACTGAAGTTCCTTTTACTTATTGTCCCGGATGTCATCATGGGATTGCTCATCGGTTAGTGGCTGAAATTATAGATGATTTTGGAATAAGAGAAAATACTATCGGAATATGTCCGGTAGGTTGTTCAGTATTTGCTTATTTATTTTTTGATATTGATATGTTATGTGCTGCTCATGGGAGAGCTCCAGCAAGTGCCACTGGTATTAAAAGATCCAGACCAGAATCTATTGTTTTCACCTATCAAGGCGATGGAGATTTAGCCTCAATAGGTATGGCAGAAATAGTACATGCAGCAAATAGAGGCGAAAATATAACCGTTATTTTTATAAATAATGCTATCTATGGAATGACCGGAGGACAGATGGCTCCCACTACTTTAGTTGGCCAAGTAACCCAAACCTCTCCTTATGGAAGAGATTCAAAAACGATGGGTTTTCCGATTAAAATGAGTGAAATGTTAGCTACCCTTAAAGGTGTTAGCTATATTTCTCGAGTGGCTTTAACTAAACCTGCTTATATTATAAAAGCTAAAAAAGCAATAAAGAAAGCATTCCAAATTCAGTTAGACGGTAAAGGATTTTCATTTGTGGAAGTTTTATCTACCTGTCCTACTAACTGGGGTTTAAGTCCGGTGGAATCTTCTAAATGGCTGGAAGATAACATGATTCCTTATTATCCTTTAGGTGAATTTAAAACACCTGAGGAGGTGGTATAGATGTTGGAAAAAGTTGTTATCGCCGGATTCGGCGGACAAGGGGTAATGTTGATGGGTAGATTATTAGCTTATGCTGGAATGTTAGAAGGAAAGAATGTTGCCTGGATGCCTTCTTACGGCCCGGAGATGAGAGGAGGTACAGCTAATTGTACAGTAATAATTTCAACAGAAGAAATTGCTTCTCCAATTGTATCTGATCCTACGTCTATAATTGCTATGAATAAACCTTCTTTAGATAAATTTGAATCAACTGTACAAAAAAACGGATTAATTGTATTCAATAGTTCTTTAATTGAGCGGAAGGTAAACAAAGATGATGTGTCTATCGCTGTAGTTAAAGTTCCAGCGAATGATATTGCGAATAAGTTAGGAAATACAAAAATAGCCAATATGGTAGTTTTAGGTGCTTATGTTAAAAAAACAGGAGTAATAAAATTAGACACTATATTTAAAGCTTTAGAGAAAGCTTTAGTCGGACCTAAACAAAAATTAGTAGAAATAAATAAAGAAGCTTTGAAACAAGGAGCAGAATTAATAAAACAATAATACTCCCTCCTTGCTCCTTAATAGGAGGAGATCAAGGTAGCAGATTATATTTTTATAGAGGCAGATTCGTCCGTCCCTTATTTTTTTAGTAATTTCTTTTTGAAGGTTCAACGAATTGAATCTCAAACGTTATAATTCTTTAATAGTAGCAAAATTTATGTTAAACTCTAGTGAGGGATAAGAGTACCCGCTCTGTTTTTCAGCAGGCTTAACAAATTAAATTTCGATACTATTTGTTAAATGTTATACATTATCTATTAAAATGCGATATACGACAAACAAATAAAGGGAAGGGATAATTAATGGTAAATGAAAAAAGATTGATAGAATCTTTTATAAAATTAGTTAAGATAGATAGCATCTCCGGAAAAGAGAGGAATTTAGCTGACTTTTTAATAGAAAAACTGGAAGATTTGGGGTTAGATGTTATAGTTGACCAAGCTGGTGAGAAGGTAAAATCTAATAGTGGTAATATAATAGCTCGTTTAAAGGGGAATATTAAAAATGCTACTCCTATTATGTTTTCCGCACATATGGATACAGTTATACCAGGAAAAAATATTCAACCTCTTTGTGATGGAGAGAAGATAGTAAGTAGCGGAAAAACAATTTTAGGAGGAGATGATAAGGCAGCAATTGCAGCTTTACTAGAAGCACTACATATCATCAAGGAAAATAACCTTCCCTGTGGTAATATTGAAATTGTATTTTCCATATGTGAAGAAATTGGCTTACAAGGAGCAAAAAATTTAGATATTCCTAAGTTAAAATCTCAAATAGGATTTGTTTTAGATGCTGGAGGCCGGGTAGGAAAAATTATTACTACGGCACCCTCTCAGAATTCTTTGGAAATCATTATTTATGGGAAATCTGCTCATGCTGGCTCAAGTCCCGAAGAAGGTATTAACGCTATTCAAATAGCCGGATTTGCTCTTTCACGGATGAAATTAGGTCGAATAGACGAAGAGACGACGGCAAATATCGGAGTTATTTCCGGTGGTAAAGCGACTAATATTGTTCCTGATAAGGTGACATTAAAAGGAGAAGTTAGGAGTAGAAACGAAGAAAAATTAGATAAATATACTGAGAGATTAAAACAAGTAATCGAAGATACTGCTCAGGAATTTAAAGCAAAGGCGGAGGTAAAGATTAACAAAGAGTATTATTGCTACAACTTATCTCCTGATGACCAGGTAGTTAAGATAGCAATAAAAGCGTTAAAAAATATAGGATTGGAGCCAATATTATGTCCCACTGGCGGAGGAAGCGATGCCAATGTATTTAATAAAAAGGGACTTCCTTCAATAGTGTTAGCAGTGGGCATGGAGAAAGTTCACACTGTGGAAGAATATATCCTTGTTAAAGACTTAAGGAATACAGTAGAATATGTCCTTTCTATTATAAACACCATAGCCTCAGGAGAAAACTTAAATGAATGAAGAAGACCCTTTTCGAGAAAAAACTTTATCTTCCACTTATATCTTTCGGGGAAAAATTATTAACCTTCGTCAGGACAAAGTAAAACTACCCGATGGTCGGGAAACTATTAGGGAAATAGTTGAGCACCCTGGAGCAGTAGTTGTTTTAGCTTTGACTAATGATAATAAGATAGTAATGATCAGACAATTCAGAAAACCGGCAGATGAAGTTTTATGGGAACTACCGGCGGGGAAAATTGAACCAGGAGAAGATTTGAAAAACTGTGCTTTAAGAGAATTGGAAGAAGAGACCGGTTATTATTCCCGGAAGATTAAAAAACTGATAACTTTTTTCTCTACTCCAGGCTTTTGCGATGAAAAACTTACCCTCTTTTTAGCAGAGGATTTAGAGAAAAGAAATAAAAATGAAGATGCTGACGAATTTATCGA
>CAYTVM010000141.1:0-5353 GCA_964441685.1 uncultured Atribacterota bacterium
AATCGAGGTATTTTTAAATGAAAGAAATAGTGATAATAAGTGGTAAAGGCGGAACAGGAAAGACAGTTATTACTGCCAGTATAGCTGCTTTAGCTAAAAATAAAGTTATGGGGGATTGTGATGTAGACGCTTCCAACCTTTATCTTTTGCTTCATCCCGAAATAAAAGAAAAACATGATTTTTATGCCGGATTAATCCCCAGTATAGATTTAGAAAAATGTACTAATTGTGGTCGATGCCAGGAAGTCTGCCGTTTTGATGCTATTAAAACAATCAAAGGTCAGACCGTCATTGACCTTGTATCTTGCGAAGGATGCGGCTTATGTGCCTTGGTTTGTCCGGTAAAGGCTATTCAAATGAAGGAAAATCATTGCGGAGAATGGTATATCTCCGAGACAAAATATGGACCTTTAGTACATGCCCGGTTGGGTATTGCAGAAGAAAATTCGGGAAAATTAGTTACTTTAGTTCGCCAGAATGCTCAAGCAATTGCTGAAAAAAATGATTTTGAATTAATCATTGTAGATGGTCCTCCGGGGATCGGTTGTCCTCTTATAGCTACTCTCAGCGGAGCTAATTTAGCGGTAGTGGTGACCGAACCAACCCTCTCTGGAATACATGATTTGGAAAGAGTAGTAAAAGTAGCCCAACATTTTGGGGTAAAAACGGTAGTTATAATAAATAAGTTTGATATTAATTTAGAAAATTCAGCAAAAATTGAAGATTGGTGTAAAGAAACTAATATTTTAGTAATAGGTAAAATTCATTTTGATAATATAATAACCGAAGCCCTGGTAAAAGGATTACCGGTAGTCGAATATAGTGATAATACAACAACTAAAGAGATAAAGAATATATGGCAGAAAATTAATCAATTAAATTAAAGGAGAAATTATGCTTACTTTTGGACCGGTCCCTTCCAGACGTTTAGGTCGTAGTATAGGAATAAATAATATTCCCCCAAAAATATGTACTTATTCTTGTATCTATTGCCAGTTAGGAAAAACTTCTAAAATGAAAATAGAACCTCAAGTTTTTTACTTACCTTCTGAAATTTTTAGAGAAGTACAGGATAAGGTAAAGAAAAGTAAAGAAATAGGAGAATCTATTGATTATCTTACTTTTGTGCCAGATGGAGAGCCTACTTTAGATATTAATTTAGGGCAGGAGATTAAATCAATAAAACCTTTGGGGATTAAAATAGCCGTTATTACTAATAGCTCTCTTATAGATCAAAAACAAGTAAGAGAGAATTTAATGGAAGCAGATTTGATTTCTTTTAAACTAGATTCTGTTGAAGAAGAGATTTGGCGTAAAGTGGATCGACCTCATAGAAATCTATCCTTAAAAGATATTCTAAACTCTATGTTAAAATTTAGGGAAAATTTTAAAGGAGAAATAATTACCGAAACGATGTTAGTTAAAGATATTAATGATAATAGCCAACATATAAAAGAAGTAGCTAAATTTTTAGCTGAACTTAAACCGAGCCGGTCTTATTTGTCTCTTCCTATTCGACCTCCAGCAGATAGCTGGGTACAGTCTCCTTCAGAGGAAGTTGTGAATCAGAGTTACAACCTCTTTAAAGAAAAGGTTGATCAGGTAGAATGTCTTATTGGTTATGAGGGAAATGCCTTTGCTTTTACCAGTGAACCAGAAGAAGATATTTTAAGTATTACTTCAGTACATCCTATGAGAGAGGATGCCTTGAAAGATTTTTTGGGAAAGGCTCATTCTAATTGGTCGCTTATAGAAAGATTAATTAAGCAAGGCAAATTAGTAGAATCAGAATATGAAGGGCATAAATTTTATATCAGAAAATTTTTAAAACAAAAAAATTATATTTAATTTGGAAGGAAAACAGAAAAAAGGAGAGTAAGGTGGCCAGAATTGAACCTTTTGAAAAATATAGCGAGAAATATGAAGATTGGTTTGAAAAAAATAAATTTGTTTATGGATCAGAAATTCAGGCCATTAAGGAGTTATTCCCTAAAGTGAAGAAGAGTATAGAAATTGGAGTAGGAAGCGGTAAATTTGCTGTGCCTTTAGGTATAAAAACCGGTGTTGATCCTTCGCCTCGGATGAGGAATATTGCCCAACAAAGAGGTATTAAAGTCATTGATGCAATAGCAGAAGAGCTCCCTTTTAAAGACTCTCAATTTGAACTT
This sequence comes from uncultured Atribacterota bacterium, assembly GCA_964441685.1. Taxonomy (GTDB): domain Bacteria; phylum Atribacterota; class Phoenicimicrobiia; order Phoenicimicrobiales; family Phoenicimicrobiaceae; genus Sediminicultor. Next base: position 2,169 of record CAYTVM010000141.1, read on the forward strand.
GTTTTAATGGTTACTACGATTTGTTTTGTAGATAATTTAAATCTGACTTTCCGAGAGGCCTACCGGATATTAAAATTGGGGGGTTATTTAATCATTGGATTTGTAGATAAAGATAGTTCTTTAGGGAAATTATATCAACAGCATAAAGAAGAGAGTCTATTTTATAAAATAGCTACTTTCTATTCTACAAAGGAGGTAGTTTATAATTTGAGTAGAGTTGGTTTTAAAGAATTTAATTTTAAACAAACAATATTTCATAGTCTAAACGAAATAAAAAATGTTGAACTTGCAAAAGAAGGTTATGGAGAAGGTTCTTTTGTGGTAATAAGAGCAAGGAAATGAAAATAAATGAATTTAACTTAATATAACCAAGTCGCACTTATATAGATTGCCTAGTAAAAGAGGTAAATATTCATGATTAAAAAGAATGTAAAGAAAATATTAGATGAATTACCTGAAGATGTAGAATTAGTTGCTGCTGCTAAGACCAGAACTCCTGAAGAGATGAGAGAAGCGATAGAGGCAGGCATAAAAATTGTAGGAGAGAATTATGTTCAAGAAGCACAAAAAGCTTTTGAGGCAATTGGAAAAAGAGTAAAATGGCATTTTATCGGGTATTTACAGAAAAATAAAGTAAAAAAAGCGGTTAAAATATTTGATATGATTGAGACTATAGATTCTTATATGCTTGCCCAGGAGATCGACAAAAGATGTAGCCAAATTTCTAAAATAATGCCTATATTAATTGAAATAAATAGTGGAAGAGAAGAGCAAAAATCTGGTGTATTTCCGGAAGACGCTCTAGATTTAATACAAAAAATTTCACTTTTACCCCAGATAAAAGTAATGGGACTTATGACTATGGGACCCCGTTTTGGAAATCCTGAGGCTTCCCGTCCGTATTTTACAGAAACGAGAAAAGTATTTGAAAAAATAAAAGCACTTAATTTACCTCATATAGAAATGAAATACCTTTCGATGGGTATGACTAATTCATATCAGATAGCCATTGAAGAAAAAGCGAATATGGTAAGAATAGGCACCCTGATATTCGGAAAGAGAAATTATAAAAATTAATTAATAAAGAGAAATCTAGGACAATAGTAATCCATAAAGAATTATTATGTGTCCCTTTATTTTATTTAAGAAGAAATATTTAGGAGGAAGAAATGACAGAAAATACTAATAGTAATATACAAAACTCTGAACAGACTAGAGATGAAAAAATAGATGCCAGTAAAAAACTTAATGAACAACTTAAACAGAATATGTCTAAAATAAAACATAAAATTTTAGTGCTTTCTAATAAAGGTGGAGTAGGGAAAAGTTCAGTAGCTATTAATTTAGCTTGGTCTTTAAGCGAAAAAGGTTTTAAAGTAGGCATATTGGATGCTGATTTACACGGCCCATCAGTGGCTACAATGTTAGGGTTTGAAGGGAAAAGATTGCAGGGAAGCCCGGAAGGAATAATCCCGATGAATGTCTCTCCCAATTTAACAGCAGTTTCCATGGCTTCTCTAATTGAAACTTCTGATGCCCCTCTTATCTGGAGAGGACCTTTAAAGATGATGGCTTTAAAACAATTTTTGGGAGAAGTGAAATGGGGAGCTTTAGATTATCTTATAATTGATTCTCCTCCCGGAACAGGGGATGAGCCCTTATCAATTTGTCAACTTATTCCGGAATTAGAGGGAGGAATTATTGTTACTACTCCTCAGGGAGTAGCCCTATTAGATTCTCGAAAATGTGTAAATTTTTTAAAAAATCTTAGTATACCTGTTTTGGGAATTATAGAAAATATGAGTGGATTAAAATGTCCTCATTGTGGTAAAAATATTGATTTATTTAAATCGGGTGGGGGAGTAAAAGCAGCAGAAGAATTTAAAATACCTTTCTTGGGTAAAATTCCTATAGATTTGAATATGGTGAATTCTACAGATGAGGGGAAACCATATGTCTCTCAATATAAAAATTCAGAAATCGCACAAACTTTTAATAAGGTAGTAAAATTAATTCTCGCTAAAATAAAATAGCAAAAATATTTTACTCCGTTATAGTACTTTGCACTAATTCTATAGTGCAAAGGCATTATCGTCAATGCGGAATCGGTTTTCAGATTCAATTGCAAGAATAATTTATAAAGGATTTTAATGGCATGGAAGAAAAAGATATCTGTAAATGGTATCATGTCTGTCCCATGAAAAGATATTTAGAGGAAGGAAAATTAGATATAAAGTGGGTTAATGAATATTGTTGGAGTAATTATCAGCATTGTATAAGAAGAAAGATGGAAGAAAAAGGCGAATACCATCCCGATAATATGCTTCCTGATGGGACCATTGATGAAAAATTAAATTTATAAAAATGAGAGAAACAAATTATGTATTATACCTATACAATAACAGGATTAATGTTATTAATTTCTTTTATTATAAATAAACAAAAAACAATTAAAGCGATTAAGATTTCCTTTATAAAATTCAAAAAAATTTTTCCCACTTTTATTACTATGCTTATATTTGTTTCAATTATCCTTTTTCTTTTTCCCGATGAAGTAATTTCGAATTATTTAGGAAATAATAGCAAATTTATTAGCGTTTTATTAGCCTCCTTTTTTGGTTCAATAACTTTGATGCCCGGTTTTGTAGCTTTCCCTCTATCCGGTATTTTACTAACTAAGGGAGTACCTTATATGGTTTTATCTGCATTTACCACTACCTTAATGATGGTAGGTATAATAACCTTTCCGATAGAAAAAGAATATTTTGGAGTAAAGGTAACTGTAATAAGAAATACAATCAGTTTTTTCATAGCCCTTATTGTAGCAATAATAACCGGTATTTTATTTGGAGAGATCTTTTAATGAAAAAAAATGTTAAAATAAGAATAGCTTATATATCAACTTATGTTCTTTTCTTAGTTGTATCCTTTATAATGGGATATAATCCCGGAAAAGAAATTGCTTTTAATTTTATTTCTTTTTTTATATATATGCTTAAGATACTGCCTTGCGCTTTTATATTGATAGGCCTGTTTGAGGTATGGGTAAAAAAAGAAACAATTGAAAAACATTTAGGTGAAGAATCTGGAATGAAGGGATATGCATGGGTTATACTACTTGCTGGAACCATAGCCGGAGGATTGTTGGTAGCTTTTCCCATTGCATATTCTTTATATAATAAAGG
>CAYTVM010000142.1:0-5325 GCA_964441685.1 uncultured Atribacterota bacterium
ATAGCTATTTTGTTTTAATACAATCAGGCTCATTATGTTTCCACATATCACCACCAACGAAAAAATGACAACCCATTTTTATTATTGAAAATATCTTAGTATAAATTTATCAAAATATATTTTTCTTCTCTGTGGGAGAGGGGGAAATGGGAGGAGATTTTTTGATTGGTGATAAAAATGATAGATTCCCGCTTTCGAGGCTGTGTCACAATTACCTCTTTCGCGTACAATTAACGAATTAAAAAATATGAATAAAAAACAAATAAAACCCTTATTTTATAAGACTTTTAACTGATTTTTATGCTATAATATTAGCATAAAAATCATCCAAGAAAGGAAAATCTATTATGGCTTATCGTTATGGTAATCGTAACCAAATAAATTTCTTCCCGGAAAGTATGGAAGAATATATAGCCCCTGATGATCCGGTACGTGCCTATGATGCCTTCATAGAGGCCCTTGATTTTAGAGACTTAGGGATTACCCTTGATCCTAATAAGCCAGGTAATTCCGAATACCATCCCCAGGCTATGTTAAAACTCTTAGTCTACGGATACTCCTACGGTATCCGCAGTTCCCGAAAACTAGAGAGGGCTACCCATCACAACCTCTCCTTTATCTGGCTTACCTCTGGCCTAAAGCCAGATCATAAGACCATCGCCGAATTCCGGAGAAAGAATAAAGAGGCTTTAGCCCAAGTCTTAAAACAGTGTGCCAAAATATGTATCAAATTAAACCTTATCGAAGGTAATACCCTCTTTTTAGATGGTACCAAAATATGAGCCAATGCCTCCATCAGTAATACCTGGACCAGGGAAAAAGCCCAAAAGGCCTTAAAGCATATTGATAAAAACATTAAAGATATCCTTACCCAGTGTGATAAGGTTGATGATGCCGAAAAAGGATTAGGTTCTTTAGTCACCATGGATAAAGAATTAAAAGACCAAAAAATACTCCAATCCAAAGTTGAAAACATTCTAAAGGAACTCCAGGAAGAGAAATCCCTAAATACTACCGATCCTGAATCTACCTGCATAAAAAAGGGACGGAACTTCCATGCCGGTTTTAACTTCCAGAGTGTTGTCGATGAAAAGGAAGGTCTCATCTTATCTACGGATGTGGTAAGGGAGACCAATGACCTCAATCAATTTGCTTCCCAGATCAATCAGGCTAATCAGACCTTAGATAAAAAGTGCCAGGTGGCAGTAGCTGATTGTGGTTATGCCTCAACCAACCAGTTAGAGAAAATAGACAACCAGGGAATAAAAGTCATTGTCCCTTCCCAAAGACAGGCCTTCCGAAAAAAGCCCTCTTTATTTGCCAAAGAACACTTCACCTATCAGGCCGATTGCTACCTCTGTCCCCAGGGACACAAATTAACTCCCTACCGCCTGAACAAAAATAATAATAGAGTATATAAAATTAGCGATAAGAAAATCTGCCTTGCCTGTCCCCATTACGGTATCTGTACGAAATCTCCTACCGGAAGGACCATCAGCCTTCTATTGAAGGAAGGGATCAGGCAAAAGTTAGAGACGCAATACCAAGAGTCCCCAGAGATTTACCAACTTAGAAAACAGAAGGTTGAACTCCCCTTCGGACATATCAAACATAATCTAAAAGTTGATTCCTTCCTCCTAAGAGGCTTAAAAGGAGTAAAGGCTGAAGCCTCTATCCTGGCTACTTGCTTTAATCTTGTTCGCATGATCAATCTCTTAGGAGTACCAGCTTTAGTGAAAGAATTAAAGACCTGTTAAGGGGTAATACCCCTATATTTCAAGTAAAATAAGGTCATGTGAGTTAAAATAAGAATAAATATATCTTTTATTTATATATTAAGCTCAAAAAACTTAAATTTTTTTAAAGATTTATAAAATTATTGCAAAATATAATTATTTATAACACAGCCTCGAAAGCGGGAATCCATCCTTCCTATTTCTTATTTTTACTTTTCTGATGTAGGGGCTTGATTCATCAAGCCCGTAAAAAACAAAGTAAAATCCTCTAAAAACTTTAATCTCCTAATCTTTGAACCATAATTCCGCTGATAATTAGGATAATACCCCCGATTAACTGGATAAAATTAATCATTTCATTTAAGAATAAAATACCCAGGATTAAATTGATGATCGGGGTAAACATGACCATCATGACATAATAAGTCATACTGGTAATCCGAATAGTTTTATTGATGAAAAGAATGGCTAGCCCCTCTATTATACCGGATAGAAATACGAATAGGATTCCTGTTGAAGAAAATATATTAATCTTCAGAATAAAACTGAATATTAAAGCCAGGATAGCAGTCCAAGAAAGGATTCCACAGCTGGCGATTTCAGGCTCAAGTATTTTTACCAAATTCTTATTAATAACATTGAAGCAGGAAAAAAAGAAAGTAGCTACTATGACTAATAAATCACCAAAATGAGGAATAATAAATTGCCCACTGGTAGTAATCAGATAAACGCCGATAAAAAAAATTAAGCCAAGATATAATTTTTCTCTGGTTATTTTTTCTTTAAGAAATAAGAACGCAAGAAGAGGAATAAAGATTAAGTTACTTTTATTAAGAAAACTATAATTAATCGAAGTAGTAAATCTAAGGCTGTAGTTACTGATAAAATAAGCAAAAAAGAGAAAAGTTCCAGCAAAAAAGATATTTTTCCATTCCTTATATTTAATATTTCTGATTTTTTTAATGTATTTTCTCTGAAAAAGAAGAAGGTTTATATTCAGTGTAATAGACGCAATTAATACAAGCTGAACCAACAAAGTTATAGGTGGCACATCTTTAACCAAAGCTATTTTTTTAAAAAAAATAGCAAATGGTATTAAAATTGCTACAGTAGAACTATAAATTAATCTTTTGGGAATCATGTTTACCTCAAAAATTTTTAATCCACACTAAAACTAATCATAACAGATTGGTTAAGCAATTTAAATAAAAAAATATGTTTTAAAAATAAAAGGGATATCAACTGATATCGAGTTGACATCCCTTTTATTTTATATAGTGATTAAGTCAAAATAAATTTCTTTTTTTATTATTCTTCCTCAATTGGATTTCCAGCATTTGGACCTGGAATGCAGTTGTAAATTTTCTCTACCTTAAAGACAATCATTCCTTTTGCCGGAAGGGTATCTTTAATTGATTTTGCCCATTGTTTTATTTCTTCATAATCCGATCCTGTATTGATATATTCGTAGGTTCCTTTAAGCTGGTACCATAGTTTATCTTCTGCTCTTTTAGTTAAAATACTACCCTTGGCATTTTTTTGAATATTGGCATAGGTTTTATTAAAATAATTATCTACCAGTAAAATGGTTTCATCATCTTTAATTTTTTTAACGCTAACCATGCAAATATTCGGATTTCCATCCAATGTAGCTGTGCTGAAAGCGACAGCTTTGTCCTTCTCAAAAATTTCTTGTATGTCTTTTGGTATTTTCATTTTTTTATCCTTTCTTTTTCTATTTTTTAATTAATAAAGTATACAGACTATATTATACTGATTGATATTAAAAATATCAAATCATTTTCTTGCACGGTACATCTTACATTAAAATTATTTGGTATTTTAATAATACTATATTGTTTTTGTAGTTTATTTTATTTAAAAAGAAAGTTTTTTACACTTGAGTGTGTGCTATATTTTCTGTAAAAGTAAATAAGATAACTTGAAATGGGCCATCAAGAACCTCCATAATAAAATAAACCAAAACCATTAAGGAGGTTAAATTCAAGATGACCCAACAAAATAATAAATCAATACAGGTTATTTTGCAAGAGGCACTGGAGAAGGATGGCGATTTCCTAAAGGAAATCCTAGGGAGGATATTGCAGGAGCTTATGGAAGAAGAAAGGAATCAACAAGTAGGTGTATTACCTCATGAAAGAGACAATACCAAAAGAAAGGCAAATAGAAACGGATACAAACCTCGTTCTTTCCATACTCGGGTAGGTAATCTTCTTTTGGCCAAACCACAAATCCGGGAATTTGCCTTTCACACCCAATTGTTTGAGAACTACCAGAGAAGTGAGAAAGCACTCCTGGCTACCATTTGTCAGATGGTTAAAGATGGTGTATCTACCAACCGGGTGAAGAAGATTGTAGGCAGATTATCTCCAGATCTCACTTATTCTAAATCCACCGTGAGCCGAATCACCCAGGAACTGGATCCCCAGATCAAAAAATGGCAAGAAGAGAAGCTGAAAGACCATTATGTCTATATGATCACCGATGCTGCCTATTTCTTCTTACGGGAAAATCACCAGGTGGTCTCCCGTCCTGTGCTGGTTACGGTAGGCATAGACCAAAATGGCAGACGTAAGATTCTGGGTGTGGATGTCGCCTTAGAAGAAAGTTACACCAGTTATCGGGACCATTTCAATTCTTTAAAAGAAAGAGGCCTAAGAAAGGTAGATTTAACCATCTCTGACCAACATAAGGGATTACTTAAAGCCCAGCAGGAAGTCTTTCCCGGTTCACCTCATCAGCGATGCATCTGTCACTTTATGCGCAATGTCTTATCCAAGGTTCCCTATAAGGAAAGACCCATATTGGCTAATTATCTCAAACAGATCTTTAATTCTCCTACCCCTGAGATGGCCACTTCTATTGCCCAGTTGATTGCCCGGGAATATCAGAACAGCTATCCCAAAGTCAGCCATCTTTTAGAAGAAGAGCTGGAATCTACCCTGACCTACCTAAGCTATTTCCAGCTTCACTGGCGGAAGATTAGAACAACAAACCTGATTGAAGGGGTACTGAATAAAGATTTAAAACAACGTTCTAAAGTCATTGGCATTTTCCCCAACAAAGAATCCTGTCTGAGGTATGTCTGTCTCAGGCTCATGGAGATTGATGAGGAATGGCAGACCGGCAGGAGGTATATGAAGATGCCGGAAGATGATCAAAACTCAGAAAAGAATGATACGCTCTTAAGAGAGATTAAACAGATAAAACAAGAAGTCAGGACCAGGGAGGAATTGGTGGCAACTTAATTTTACAGAAAAATTGGGATTGACTCTTATCACACTGTCTATAAACAATTTTAGAGGATAAAACATATCAGTATTTACTACATTAGGTATAACATTAAATTTACTTTTGTAGAATTTGAAAGATAATTTTCATTAGCTTTTATGGAGCCCTATCAATTGTAGGGTTAAGTTATTTTTTAATATCAAAAGCTTTATTAAAAATCGGTTTATCTTTCCAAACGCAAATTATAGCCTCATGACTTCTTTGCCAAAAATTAAGAGAAGCAACATTTTTATTTGTATAATGCCAAATGAGCCAGCGTTTATTGATTTGAATTTCT
>CAYTVM010000143.1:0-5319 GCA_964441685.1 uncultured Atribacterota bacterium
AACTGCGCGAGCTAAGGGCTCGTCAAGTGTGGTATAAATAGCTAATCTTTCCTGTGCCAAAGTAATATTTGCGGAAAATAAGAATAAGGTAAGAATTACTAAACATAAACCTACCAGCCAAACTTTTTTCTTTATCATAATCAGACCTCCTAAAAATATAATTAAAATTTTACTTATCTTTATTGGCATAACTCAATCTTCCATACAAGATAGATTTTCTTCACCAATTAATGGTCTTCTTTTTTTCTCACCTCCTTGCTATTTTTAATTCTTGCTTTTTTTAGTTTGTGTTTATAATCTTATATTATGACATCTAAAATTTTTTGTCAATTGAGGAAATAGGTTAGCATGTGGTTGAAACATCAGCCCCTTATATATATTCGACAAAGTGTTGGGAAAGTCCTTCTTTTTTAGATAAAAAGTTATCAGATGTCAGTTGCAAGGTGTACGATATAAGTGTAATTAGTCTAGTAATATTGCCCTTCTCGCTCAGAATAATGTGTATCAATATATTCTGCTCTAACTTTTAGGATATTACCTTACTGGAGAAAAGTTTCATGCACTGCTTGATTTTTTGACTTCTTCTCCTCCTCTCGCCTTGGGGTTGGTAAGGCTAAAGGCTACCGCGCTCTTCGGTACCCTATCGTGGGCTACTTGTCCGGTCCCCCCCATCGTCCAAACGATAGTCGGTAAAGAATGTAATCCAGCGTGTTTCCCCATAGGTTTCCGATGCTAATCAATCGTAGTAAGAGTTCTATATTGTTTGTGGTACTGGTCCCATACTGTTCCACCATCCTTTTCTTGGCCGCTAGGTCAGGTTGCCCGTTTGTCTCGGCCCAGTGCTGTGCATAAAGTAACGTTGGTATCTCCCCGACGGGGATTCCAGTGAACATACCTTTTCCCAGTGCCTCGATTTCTTCCTTCGAAATACCTTCTACCAGGGCCGTCCGTGCGTGGGCGTATGAACAGTATCGACATCCATTTACCGCGGTAACGGTCAGCATCAAGCGCTCTCGAAATTTTGGGTCAATAGTTTTTCCTTGCATCAGGGGCCGTATCTCCCTACGCCGAGACATGACGGCACGTATGTCAGCTATTATTTCACCGAGACTTTGATAGATTCGGCGTCTAAATTTGTCCATATTCTGCTTCCTTTTTTATTTTTCCCCTTAAAATACGGGCAATTTCATATAACGTGGTCGGGCTATGCGAAGTGCGAAGCATTTGGGCAAACGAAGTGAGCCGCAAAACCCGTGTTAGGCGATGCGGTGGCATCCTATTAGCCGAAACCTGCGGCTCACTTGTCCGCTACATCTTTTAAATTGGCCTCATTCTTCCTGTTTAGGCCACTTCCATGCATACCACGCGATCAGCGCTGTGACTACAACTGTTGAAGCCAAAATCAGTATCTGGTGAACCACTGGAGGGGTCAAATGCTCAACTAGGTGCCCGATGTTGAGCAGCGTAAAGATAATCCCCAGAACGATATTTGCCCAACGGTTTGCAGAGTCCTTTAGAATCAGGGACAGTGCGGCCATGATCAAGGGAACCAACCAGAAGAGCGCCATAAATACGAGCATCCCCCCGCCCATCTGCTCCTCCCACATTTGCTCCACACCGTCCCGCTCCATAAAGAACAACACACTGTGGGCCGACATAGCCACTGCCATAAAGAGCCATAGCACTGAAATCCTTATCTTCCAAGTCAAGCGTTCCATAATCTATTACCTCCTTTGCTTTTTACCACTGTTTCGCCTAACGGAATCGGGCTATGCGAAGTCCCGACGAAGTCGGGATTTGGGGAAATCTTTGATTTCCCTTTTAATAGAGCTTGGGGTCGCGTCTCCACATTTGAGATATCTAATGATAAAATTATTTCTTTCTTGCTGAATTTTTCTAAAATGTTTTTATACAAAAAAGGACAAAGTAAGAAAATAATGATATTACTCTCTTGCTCTGTCCATTTGCCTGAAAGATTCTTCCTGAAAAATTAGGAAATAGTTTTTAAAGTACACTCTGTATGGGATTTCCTAAAGATTAGGAATTGCCCCGTCGGTGCTTTTTGGTATAAAGCTCTCCAGAGTTCTGTCCGGTAACGGTTTTTCTGCCTGAAAGTTTCGATACCTTTGGTATCTTTCCTCTTCGGCTCTTTTTCTCTTTTGGTTAAAAAGAAAAGGTCTCTCCTGTTACCTTCATACAGGTTATGATATTTAATTAGTTAAAACGTTCTATTATAACTAATACGACATAATTCTTAAAAGTCCTTCTTTTTTGGAAAAAAAATTATCAGATGTCAGTTGCAAGGTGTACGATACAAGTGTAATTAGTCTACCGGTCTTCCAATCTACCAGTCAGCCTGTCAAGGAAATACAAATTAATTTTTTATGCATTCAGTTTTAAATCCAAAAATAAAAAAACCTCTTCAAAACCGAAGAGGTAATTTCATGTCTCATCTCTCGGAATTGATTTTTCATTCCGCGGAAATTAGCACCAACATAATGTCTCTGGCATGACATTACAGGTTGCCGGGCTTCACAGGGTCCGTCCCTCCACCACTCTTGATAAGAGTTAAATATTTTTTTTTAAATTACTAGAGATATAGTAGCACAATTAAGGCAAAATATTATTATGAGAAAGATAACCTTTGGCAACCGATCGGCTTTAGGCGCTTCCAACCATGCGGTGATGATGAGTATTATTCAGACCGGCATCTTGAATGGTATTGAACCATTAAATATTTCACTGGCTTTATCAGTAAAGTCTCTAACTTCATTTACGGAATTGCTAAAGATAAGGTTACCATGAATTGAAAAAGCCGAGGCTAAATCTCGGCACCGTAATAATCTTGTAATATCGATTGTAAATTTTTGGAAAAACTTACTTATTACTCATTCGTTTATTATCACAATCATCCTTTCACAGAACCCATAAGCAGACCTTTTATAATCATTTTTAACAGAAAAATATAAATTAATACAACCGGGATAGTAGTTATTGTGGCTCCCGCGCATATTGTATTCCAGGCAGCTACAGTAGTTCCTTTCAAGTTTGCTACAGCGACAGTGACAGGCTGGTAAGTAACCCCCCTGGTCAGGGTAAGCCCAAACAAAAATTCATTCCAGATGTTTGTAAACTGGAATATTCCCACAACAGCGAAGCCCGGTAAAGACAAGGGAAGAAAAATTTTCAAGTATGTTTTAAATGTACCGCATCCATCAACTAGTGAAGCATCAACAAGTTCCTGAGGAATTCCTTCATAATAATTCCGAAAAAGGAGAGTGGTGATAGGCATTCCATATGCTACGTGTGTAAGGATAAGCCCATAATAGGTATTGAAGAACCCGATTTTCCCCATGAAAATTACCAGAGGAATGAGAATTGATTGAGGAGCGATATAAAATCCCAGCACAAGGACAAGAAAAATGACTTTGTCTCCTTTGAACCTGAACTTTGAAAAGATGTAACCGCTCATTGAACCCAATACCGAGGAGAGAATAGTCGCAAAAACGCTAATGATTGTACTGTTTATTAGTTGCTTTTTAATACGATTGAAGGCTTGAGTATATGCACCAAAATAAATACTGTGTGTAGGAGTGACAGGACCATACTTTATATCCTCATCTGTTTTCAAAGAAGTATTGAGCAAGGTATAAATGGGAAAGATATAAAAAAAAGCCAACGCTATTAAAACTACATATATCAATGCATTTCTTGTCATGAACAATGCCTCCCTGTTATTCTCTACTCTTTAATGTTCCTATCAGCACAGGAATAATGATTATAATAAATGATAAGATAAACATAACAAAGCTGATGCTTGCGCCGTATGCGAATAGATTCTGGTTGAATGTTACCCTATACATATATGTTGCAAGAACTTCAGATGAAAAAGCAGGACCACCTCCTGTTAATACCCAAACCAGATCAAAAGCACGCAATGAGTACATAAGAAGTATAAGAAGAACTGTAAGAGTAGCCGGTTTTTGAAGGGGTATTACCACCCGTGAATATTTCTGAAATGTTGTAGCACCATCTACCTTGACTGCATCTATAATATTAGGGTCAACAGATGATATTCCCGCATAATAAATAAGAGTTGCAAAGCCTGAGAACTGCCAGATATATACTATAGCTACACATATGATAGCTTGTCTGGTTGAGGTTATCCAGGGTTGAGTAAGGAAATGAAGGTTCAGCATACGCAATAATGTATTAATGGAGCCTTTATCAGGCATGAACATCCAGCTCCACATGGTTGCGGATGCGACAAAAGAGAAAGAAAGGGGAATCAGGTAAATAGTCCTGAAAATCCCTTTCCCTTTAACACCTAAATCCAGAAGAATTGCGCAGATGATTCCTAGAGGGATGGTTAAACCGATAAATATAGCCATCAGTTTTATCGTATTAGAAAAACACATCCTGAAGGTATCGTCATTGGTAAACAGCTCGATATAATTTTGGACTCCTATAAATTTTCCCATGCGGCCGATGATGCGCCAGTCAGTTAAAGATGTCCATACGTTCCAGCCGGAAAAGATATAAACAAATATCACTACCAAAATAACTGCTGGTGCTACAAAAATGATGTTGGGAATATTTTTCTTTACAATCATAACATAACCAAATTAACTTAGTTTTATTTTTTATATTTTAATTTTGTAACTTTGGATCGTGTATGTATAAGTCTATTATATTCTTAATGAATTAAATTGTATGGGTATAGCGCGAAACTATACCCATACAATGAAAAAACTATATGCATAAAAATATTTTTGCCTATAGAACGAATTATTTAACGTAAATACGATAAGAAAAGTACCGGAAGTTTTTTTATTTACCAAATACCTTCCTGTATCCATTGGTATAGTCTTTTATGCCTTGTTCAATATCAAGGCTTTCAATAAATTTGCTGATTACACCTCCGTATACATCGAGCCATGCTTCTGGTGGTCCAGAAAATGCACCTTCTACAATTTTTGTAGATGGGTCTCTAAAAGCCTTGAGAATGTCTTTTGAAATGTCGTCATACATATCTGTCGGCGCATCAAGCCTTGGCGGTATTGCTCCCTTGATAGGGCAAAAGGCTGTTTCAGCCTCTACTGATGATACCATTGTCAACCATTTGATTGCAGCATCTTTGTGTGGCGCATCTTTACAAAGTGTAAATCCATCAAGATTAATCTCAAACACACCATCAGTACCCGGATATGGTTGATAGTCAAAATCAACTTTTGGCTTCCATCCTGCAGATGTGAAGTGACCTTTAAGAAAGTTAATCAAAAAGGAAAGAATAGGGAGTAAAGTCATCAAAAGATATGA
>CAYTVM010000144.1:0-5310 GCA_964441685.1 uncultured Atribacterota bacterium
CCAGGGGCTTGCCATTTACCAAGCCACTAACCCTTTGGTGGGTATGTGCAGATATCACTGCATCTACTCCATCTACTGCACATAAGTCGGCAGCTTCGCCGGTAATGTTCCCTTCTTTGTCCTGAAAAGCACCTAAATGAGTTAAAGCGATAATAATGTCTGCTCCTGCAGCTTTCACCTTAGGCACCCATTCGGTAACTATTTCTATCGGGTCTCTGAATTCATAATTTTCTACATTTGCCTTCAGGGTCTTATAAGCGGTTTCTGGTGTAGCCAAACCAATAAATCCAACTTTTACTCCTGATCTTTCAATAATGGCAAATGGGTCTGCCCAATCAACCGGCTGATTAGTTCTTTTATCATAAATATTTGTGCAGACAAAGGTGAATCCACCATCTTCCGCCCATTTTGTAATTCTATCAATTCCCCAATCAAATTCATGGTTGCCGACTGCCGATAGTTCTATGCCTATTTCTTTAAAAACAGCAGAAACTGGCTCACCATACAAAAGGTTGGACATGGCACTACCTTGATAATTATCCCCAGCAGATACTATAATTGTGCCTTCAGGATTTTTTGCTTTTTCAACCTTTAAAGCGTTGGCGAGTTTCGCTGCTCCGACATTTTTTCCGGCAGGAGCAAGGGCTCCGTGGAAGTCATTAATCGATAATACAACGACCTCTTTTTGTGCAGCCAAAACAAAAGAAATAGAACTCAAAACCAACAAGAAAGTTAACGAAAAAATTAATAGTCTTTTACTTAATTTAAATCTCAGCATATTACTTATTATCCCTCCTTAAATATTTTTTAATTAATTTCCCAATTAATCAAGTCCTCACCAAACTCAGACTTTTAATCATTGTGATAAATTAATCACCTCCCTTTCCTTATCTAATGCTTTAACCCTTACTCTTATATATCAATTTTTGTCTTTAACTTAAGTATTAACCATATATATTTTTTAATATTTACTGGCAATTATGTTTTAACAAACAATTAGTCTCTATTCTATTTTCTACATTTACCTTGAACAATCCTTCTTTTTTATAAAAAATATTTTAAATTAATTAAATTCTTTTTTACTTATTAATTTTATATCTTTTATTATAAAATTTATTTAGCAAATTGTTTCATAACAAGCCACTATCTCTCCAAAGTAAAAAGTATGATAGTCGTTATCTGCATAAACATCTTCTTTGTATTCTTTGCATAAAAAATCGGGATTCATTTCACTTTTATATACAATTTTACATTCATAATGAAATCCTGGTAGGTTGATAATAGGAGCATCCACTTTTTGTGCAGGAACAACAGATAATTTGCATTCTTTAAATTTATTAACATCTCGACCAGATTCAGTACCACAAAAGTTTAAAGCTTCTTCTGAATCCTCTATAGGGATGCTAACCGTAAAACTGGAGGACTTTTCGATAATGTAATGAGTAAATCGGCTCTTTCTAACCATAACCGTCATCATCGGCTTTCTCCACATATAGCCAATAGCAGCCCAACCAATAGTCATAACATTTTTTTCCTCATCTTTGGATTTAGCTACCAGGAATGCACCTTTAGATTTTATCTGTTGTATTACTTCTTCGGTAACAGATAAATAATTAACATTTTTCATATAGGTTTTTCTCCTTAAAGATACAATAATAATATTATTTTTTCCTAATCAATTTCCTTTAGTTTTTCTATCATTTTTACAAAGTCATCTATCCATTCTGCACTAAAATTTACACCTTTAGGTGTAGGAATATACTCATCTCCATCTTTCACTTTTATATATTGCCTTAAATCAACTCTCTCTACTCCCCGAAACTCACCGATAGATAATACTAATCTTTTATTATCGGTAACATCTAACTGCCCAACCTGCTTCATCTTTTATTTCTCCCTTCTTTTTTATCTTTACTATTTTTCCTAATCTGCATCTCGCATCATATTTCTTTCACCAAAATCTTCCAAATTAATTATTTCAACTATACTTTCTGAATATAACTTTTTAATCTTCTCTATCTCCCGCTTAAAATCAGAAGTGATAACTATTTCTATTTGGCTAATATTCTCAGCATAATTAATTACATTTTGATGGGGAAGATTGGGAATAATGATATAACACTTTATTATTTTATTTTTTTCTATGTATTCTTCCAGACTTCTAAGGCAAACTATGCCTAATTTCCGCGTAAAAGATACAATGACTTTTTCTTTTTCTTTCTCGTCTTGTTTTCTTCTTTTGAAAAACATACAATTTCCTTTTTAAGCTAATAATTTAAAGAAAAAAGCTATAATTCATAAATTATTTAGTGTAGAGCATACAGCGTTTAGCGTATAGTATCATAATAAAATATTTGTCTTTTATAATTTTAACTTTATTCAACTTGACTTTTAATCTCTTTTTTAAAAGAGAGGAGGAAATAGAAAATCTATATGTATTTCTAGATTTTTTTGTAGAGGTCGAATTTATTCGACCCGAAACGGGTTCGATGAATCGAACCCCTACCTCCTAAATACTTTCCACTAATAGTCTTCTGACTCCTATATTCTCCTTCCTCCTTTCTTCACTATATACTATATACTCAATACTCGCTACTGAGCTATTCTCCGATAAAAGACTTCACCCAATCAGGCTGATTGGGTCTTTCTCTATTTTCTCCCATCTCCTGCCATTTTTCATCAGTTAATCTATCTTCCATAGGATGTTTAAATTCATAATAAGAAAAAACAGCTCCCCGATATATTCTCAATCCCCGGGCCGAATCTATTATAACATAGATATTAAAAGGTGAGCCAACTCCCTCCTCTAAAACTTGTCCGGTATTAACATCTGTATGGACATCGGCCACAATTTCCATCTTCTCATCAGTATCAGAAGTCATCTTTTCTAAAATTTCTGAGGGAAACTCTTTTAAAGATATAAGCTTACTGCCAATATTCCAAATAAGTTCGTATTCCTCATTTTCTAAGGGTGTATTGTTAATTTCTTTTTCAGAAATAATCTTTAGTTTATCTAATAATTCTTCAAATTTTTTTATTTTCTCCGGAATTCCTTCAATAGCAAGGTCAAGAACGATAAGATTATTTCTTAAATCCTTCATCATCTCTTCTAATCTGACATAAACCTCGGGATAAGCCTCAACATAACCATAGATTAAATTTGGTTCAGGAGGCATCCCTTTACCTGCCATAGTATAACTCTGCTTGGCATATAAAATGGTATCATGCCTTAATTCAGTCCAGGAGCCCAGCACGGTCTGCAGCTCTTTATCTATCCAGACAGGACTTTGCATAAAGCAAGGTAAATTTGTATCTTTGTTCTCCTCCAATAAGGGGAGCAGGGCATAAAACCAGTGCCAGTAGAGATTCTGTTTCCATTCCTCTATGGTTTTTAAAGAAAATTCCTCTTTTAGATTATCTAATTGATTATAATACTCAGTATACTCAGTATCTCCTTCTACCTCTAAAATTTCCAGCGCCCTCTTTGACCCCAGCACGGCACATATATCTAATCCCCGAGGAAAAGCCCTAACTGATTCAAAGTTGGGGATAACCTCCATAGTAAAAGGTTTCTTATCACCAGTATATTGCATCATTACCTTCTCACTTTTTACTCCAAATACCAATTCCTGAAATATATAAGAGTCAGGAATAAATCTCTGTCCCATAAATCTAAAGCCTATAGTTGAAACTCTAAAATCGCCATCCTCTGCAAAAGCTAATCCAGAGAGAATCTTAGGTGCTCTTAATTGTATCGCTCTATTAATAAATTCAGTGAGTTTTTTTTGATTATTATATTTATCCACAGATTCGTTGGGGGAAAATATTTCCTTAATAAGTTTTATATAGTCTTCGACATATAAATCATCGGACCTTCCCACAAAATACACGGTAGGCACATAAATCATATTCCATAATTTAAAAGCATTTTCATCTCTTAAAAGGGCATCAGCCATTAAAATAGCTTGCAGGGTCATCTTCTTACCATAAGTTATAGCTGATTCTTCTAAGGTCGGTCTTAATTTAAAATCAATACGCCCATACCACATCATCGCTTTAAAATAGTTTTCCAATTTTTCATTTCTGGTGTAATGGCCTCTAGGGGTATATTGGCTATAATCTTCGTAGGCATAAGGAGTCTGATAAACGCTGGTGGTTTTTATATAGGCTAAAAGTTCTCTAAATTCTAATCCTTTATGATTCTTTATATTTTCACATTCTTGTTCCACTAATTCCTCTAATTCATAAACAACCTGATACTGAGTATCAAATTGTCTTTTGGCCACTGCAAAAAAACCAATATTCAATCGGGCTGCTTCTTTAACCTCTTTATTGCTTGCCTGTTCATACTGCTGGATAGAAAGTTCAAGCATTCGGTCAGTAAGTTCAACTGCTGAATCATAAAGTTTTTCTATTTCTAAAATCCGCAAAAGATAATCAAAAAATATATGACCGGTATGGAGAACTGCATCGGTGGTTATAAATATAGGTTGGTTGGCGTCTTTGCACTCTAAATAGATATCGCTTATCTCCTGATAATATGCAGGAGTAACTGCAAAACCATTTTTTACAAGAAGTCCTGATACTGCAGGAGAAAAGTGAAATTGACGGATATTGGAGATATCTTCAAGAGAATATAAATCTTTTTTGCCTTCTATTGAAAAAACTGACGAAGTTGATAGAAAAAAAAGGAGTAGCAAATATAGAAAACAAATTATAATTTTTTTAAAATTGACTCTTTTCATTTTATCTGCCCCCATTTATTTCACTCTTTCTTTTCACGCAATACTTGATACTTGATACGAGTTTATTCGATTGACTCTTTTAACAAATTAAAAAAGCCGTTTAAATAACCTAACCCTAATAGAATATCTTTTTTCATCAAATCAATCAGTTCTTGGCTTTCTGGGGAATTAGCGATTTTTATTATTTCCTGTTCCTCAAGTATAATTAACTCTCGTTTATTATCTAATACAGGAAATAATTTCATAGTCTCTCTATAAGAAGAGGTAAAATCTTTTCTTGTTTCTTTACTTAGCTTAATGGTACCCTTCACTACATCATCCATCTGAATAGTTTTTACCTCGGGAAGCAGGTTGTAAAATTCGTCTTTCCGCTGTCCAAAAAGATATCCATTAAAATCTTCATAACCGTAATGAGCATTGGTAATCAGTACGGTCAGTCTTTTTACATTGGAAGATATTTTAAATAGGACATTCAAAGGAGCCGGATAGGTGTGATAGGGTTGAGAAACGTCTTCTAAATAATGAATAGCCCGAGCAGCAAATCTAAACCCCCAATAATTATCAC
>CAYTVM010000145.1:0-5294 GCA_964441685.1 uncultured Atribacterota bacterium
TTCAAGAATGACGATTTTTGGTTTTTGTTTATATTTCTTCATATAATTTTTAAATTTATTCGTTGTATCGGCAATTATTTTCTTTTCGAGCTGTTCTTTAATGAATAAATCATGGTTTTTTATTTCTCTTAAATAAAGAGCTAAATTTTCTTCTGATCTAACTTTATCAATAGCAAAATCCACTTTCTTTGAATCATCTTCAAATATAACGATATTTCCTTTTTCGCCATCAAAGGTTAGCCCGCGCAAAAGTGGAGCAATGGTTTCTATATAGATATTTTTCATCTATCTCCTTTCTCCCCCAAGAAATAATATCAAAGAATTATTTAGAAGCTTATTGTTTGATAAACAAGCTCAGGGTGTCGACTATCTATTTTCCTGCCAATTTCGCTATAGGTAATAATCCTCTCTTTAAGTGATTTGCTTTTTAAGGGATTTATATCATTAAACAAAGCATATTTTCCATCATAATTTGCTAGTTTTTCATGAGCGATAAGGGCCCAGGTTGCTTCAATTAGATGAGCAAACTCCGGCCTTAAGATGATGGGGTAATTAAAAGATTGTCGTGGACTGTTTATATCCACTCCGCTTATTTCCATAAACTCATATTTTCTGCAAAGTTTCTGTAAACGTAAAAGCTGGTTAAGAGTATTGCGTGGCGGCATATAAGTTATTGCCTTAAAACCTATTTTCTTTAATTCAGGGATCAATTCATCTAAAAAATCATCCTCATACTTTTCAGCTCTCTTGTCACCGGTGGGTGAATCAGTTACGTCTCCTAAATAAGCATATGCAGGGATAGCATTTATAGAATGACTTAATTTTACTGCCTCATATACAGATATGCACTCTTCATAATCAGGTTGAATAAAAATTTTATCTAAAAAGGAGCTTTTTAATATTCCTAAAAGATCATATAAATAAAATTGATTATTTGCATCCAAGAGAAATTTTTTAATTTTTTCGGAAGGCACTATGTCGAGATTATCTTTTAAAAATGAAATAAGCTTTTCCCCTTTTCCTGTTTTTTGAATAATTTTTCTTGCAAAGGCATAAAGAATATGACGTTCGGTAATGCTCCCGCCTTCTTTTGCCTGGGAAATATTATATACCTCTTTATTAAAATCAATCTCTTTCATTCCATAACTTTTAATTAAATGATTTAGTTTAACCAGTATTTTTTTATTTCTCTTATTCCGAGCAATTTGTATGGGATGTAAAAATTTCATAGCTTCTGATAACTTTGAGTCAGGAATACCATGAATAGCAATATAACCTATATTTTTAGAATCCGGGTTATTCAATGTTCTTCCTTCAACTAAAGTTCCGGAAAAATTTACTCGTAATTCAAATCCTACGGTTGAGGCAATGCCAATTATCTTGCATGCCTCCATTAACTCCTTACAGCCGGAGACAGAATCATGATCCATAATCCCTACAGCTTGAAGGCCGGCCCTCCAGGCTAAATAAGCAGCCATTGAAGGTGAATAAGGACTAAAAGAATAGATAGTATGCAGATGATTATTCACTTCTTCTGTTTTTTTGAACTGTTCTTTTTCTATTTCTATTAATTTATAGATTTTTTCTAATCCATAAAGTCTGGATTTTTTATTACTGCTATTTATTTCCTGAATAATTTTATCCTTCATCTTTTCATCTCAAACTCATTTTAATCTTCAACAAAAATCTTATATCCCAAATTTATTTCTCCTTATCTGTTCGGTTATAGACTGATCAGTTGTCACTTGATGCCCGTCTAAAGGATAAAGTCGCTCATGAATCGCATCAATAATCCATTCTTTCTGAGGAAAGAAACTATATTCCATTTCTGCAGCCGGAGTAATCCAGTTACGGGAACCAACAACTACTACCGGACCATCCAGGTAGTCAAAAACAAATTGAGAGATATTTGAAGCAACAGTTTGAAGGAAAGAAGCTCGCTCACAAGCATCAGAGACAAGCACTAATTTCCCGGTCTTCTTCACAGATTCAATAATCAATTTATAGTCCAAGGGATTAACAAATCTCAAGTCAATGACTTCTGCTGATACTTTATATTTCTTTTCGAGTTCTTCTGCAGCCTCCATTCCCTTATAAAGAGCTGCACCTATGGTAAGAATAGTCATATCTTTTCCTTCTTTCCTGATGATTGGTTCACCTTCCGGTACTTCATAATAATCTTCGGGAACGCCGCTTTCCACAAATAATTCTCCCATATCATAAAGTTTTTGGCTTTCAAAAAATACCACCGGGTCTGTACCGCGTAAGGCGAGATTTAACATTCCCTTGGCATCATAAGGCGTGGCCGGAAACATGACTTTAAGACCAGGGATATGAGCAAGCAGGCTAGTCCAGTCTTGAGAATGCTGGGCACCATATTTGTTTCCTACTGATACGCGAATGGTCAGGGGTAGAGTAAGGAGACCTGCTGACATGGCCTGCCATTTGGATACTTGATTAAAAAGCTCGTCCCCTGCCCGTCCGATAAAATCACTATACATCAGTTCTACCACCACACGCCCCCCACACAAAGCATATCCTACACCTGATCCCACAATAGCTCCTTCAGAAATAGGCGTATTGAATAATCGATGATAGGGAAGCGCTTCGGTTAAGCCACGATATACGGCAAATGCCCCACCCCAGTCACGGTTTTCTTCTCCATAAGCTGCCATCGTCGGGTCCTCATAAAAACGATAAAGGATGGCCTCAAAGAGGGCGTCACGATAGGTAAAGACTTTTACTTTAGGATGAGCTTTACCATTTTCATCTAAAGCAAAACGATATTTATGGCTAAGGGATTTAACCCGGAGGTTATCCTTCTTGGGAATAAGGACTTCTGGTGTTCGGTCTTCCATTCTATCTTTGTACTGATTGGAAAACATGACTGTTTCAAAAAAATCAGCCTTTACCCTCGGCGAAATTTCAAGAGACGCCGATAACTTCAGGGCTTTGGTAATTCTCAAGATTACTTCCTGTTTTAAGTCATCCATTTGGCGAGAGGTGATCATTCTATTTTTCTTAAGGTATTCCCCATATTCCCTGATACAGTCAGTCTCTTGCCAGGCAGAAACCTCTTCTTTACTCCTATAAGAGGATGCATCAGAGGGTGAATGACCTGAAATTCGATAAGTAACGATATCCAGAAGAACCGGACCATTTCCTTTAAGAAGGATTTTTTTCTTTCTTTCAATCGCATCAGCTACTGCCAGAGGATTATAACCATCAACCCGTTCAGCATGCAAGTTTTCAGGATTTACCCCGGCTCCTACCCGGGCAAGAATTTGATAACCCATGGTTTCACCCGAGGTCTGGCCACCCATGCCATAGAAATTATTAAAGAAATTAAATAAAATAGGAGGAACACCGCCAAGTTTTTTATCCCAAAGTGTGTGATATTGATCCATTGCTGCTAACATCATGGCTTCCCATACCGGACCACAGCCCATAGAACCATCACCGATATTGCAAATGACCATGCCCGCTTTTCGATTAATTCTTTTAAAAAGAGCAGCACCGACCGAAATATCCGCTGCTCCTCCGACAATAGCATTATTGGGCATACTGCCAAAGGGGGCAAAAAAAACATGCATCGAGCCACCCAAGCCCTTATTAAAACCGTTAGCCCGTCCGAATATCTCGGCAAGAACGCCGTAGAGTACAAAATCTTGAGCCAGTGATTTAATCTTACCTTTATGTTCCTTTTCCACTACTTTTAGGCAGGCTCCATCCATATAAGATTGCATGATCTCAAGCAATGTATTCTCATCAAGTTCATCTATCGCTGAAAGACACTTGGCCAAAACTTCTCCGTGACTACGATGAGAACCGAAAATGAAATCTTCGATACCAAGATGTACACACTGACCTACCACAGATGATTCCTGACCAATGGATAGATGAGCAGGTCCCAAGTGTTTGTATTCAATCCCCTCATAGGATCCTTGGATTTTTATAGAATTCAACATGGATTCAAATTCTCGAATGATGAGCATATCATAATAAATCTTAAGAAGTTTTTCCTCTCCATACTTCTTTGTCTCTTTTTTTATATCCGGCTTATATTGATTTATGGGAATGTCTTTTATTTTCAATACCTGTGGTTTTCTGACTTCTTTGGGATCAATGAAAATAGATTTAGGCATAAAACTTTCTCCTTTCTTGTTTAAAATATCGTGCTATTTTCTAATCATGATCAAATGATATATCTTTTTCTATTATTGTAAATTAATATCTGTTAAATTAAAATGAACTATTAATTTACTAATTTCCTGCAGGAATTTTGCTGCCGGAGCACCATCTACTGCTCGGTGATCAAAGGTAAGAGACAAACCGATATGTGGCATAAACTTTATTTCATTCTCTTTCATCATTGGTTTAAGAGAAATGCTGCATATACCCAGAATAGCCACCTGAGGAACATTTAAAATAGGTGTAAAACTTTCAATCCCCATTGTTCCGAGGTTGGTTACCGTAAAAGTCCCTCCGTTCAGTTCATCGGGCAAGATAGTGTCCTCCTGACAGGCAGTACTTAATCGTTTGGCTTCTTGAGAAATTTCCTTTAAGGATAAGAGGTGGGCATTATGGATGACAGGTACCATAAGTCCTCGTGGTGAGTCTACAGCAAATCCCAGATGTACCTGTTCAAATTCAAGCATCTTATCTTTCAGGAAGTGAGCATTCATATTTTTAAATTTTGGAAGAATATGAGCAACGATATAAAGTAGAAAATCATTCATATTAATTTTATTTAGCCCTTTCATCTCAGGACTGGATTTTAGCGATTCCCGACAGGCTAATAAATTAGAAGCATCAGCAGACGTATTTAAAGTAAGTTGAGCAGTACTTTGTAAAGAGGTAAACATCCTTTCAGATATAATCTTTCGCACTCCTTCTACTGGAATTTCCCTTAGCGGCCCAAAAATATTTTTACTGACCGTACCTGGAATAAGCGGTTCACCTTCAGATATGGCGTTCTCAATATCCCTTTTTATAATCCTTCCTCCAGGACCTGAACCGACAAGCCTGGAAAAATCAATGCCTTCTTTTTCTGCTAAGCGTCGGGCAAGCGGAGATATAGGTATTAAGCTGTCTTCAAAAGATAATTTGGTTTTTTTTGAGGATTTATCTAAAGTGACAGCTTTTTGATTTTCTACACTTTCTTCCCTGGAAACAGGGACAGTTTTTTGGGGGATAAGATGGTCAATTTTTTCTCCCGGTTGCCCGATGATAGCAATAGTAGTAAGCACCGGCACATCGTCTCCCTCTTTATAAAATATATTAAGCATTGTTCC
>CAYTVM010000146.1:0-5248 GCA_964441685.1 uncultured Atribacterota bacterium
CAAAGGAGAGGAAGACCAGCAGATTTTCGATATTATCTCAAGCAATATTTCTCTAGCTGATTTTATCCCTGGTAGTATTTCGCTGGACGATATTATTCCAGGTAATATTACCCTGGACGATATATCCCCTGGTAGTATTTCGCTGGATGATATTATCCCAGGCAGTATTTCCTTAGACGATTTTATTCCTGATAGTATTACCATAGACGATATTATTCCCGGTAATATTACCCTGGACAATCTTATCCCTGGCAGTTTTTCAGTCGATGATATTATCCCAAGAAGTCTTTCGCCTCTAAGTGGTTTATTATCAGCAATTTCATCCCTAGCCGATATTGATCTAGGCGATTTTTCACTGGATGATCTTACCCCAGGTAGTATTTCTTTGGACGATTTTACCCCAGGCAGTGTTTCCCTGGAAGATTTTGTTCCAGGAAGTATCTCCATAGGCGATATTATCCCAAGTAGAATTTCCTTTAACGATATTACCCCAGGTGCCATTACCCTGGACGATCTTATCCCAGGTAGTATTAGTATAGACGATCTTATTCCGGGCAGTTTTTCTCTGGACGATCTTATCCCAGGTGATTTTCTTGCCGGATGGTTTGTTGACGAAGTGCGAGTAATAAATCAGGATACAGGTCAATTATGGCATTTTATAACTAATCGATGGCTTGCTGAAGATGAAGGAGATGGACGGATTGACGTAGAATTTCCTCTATCATACAAAGATGAAAGAGATTATCAAATTGAGGTTTACACCGGTGATCTTGATTGGAGACTTGGAGAAGGAACGGATGCTAACATTTACATTACTCTATTTGGAAGTAATGGGTTTAACACTGGTGAAATATATCTGAATTACCCTTTAGAAAACAACTTTGAAACCGGAGAGCATGATACCTTCTATTATATCAGGGCTGGAAATGTCGGAGAGCTTAATCATATTATCTTGCGCAGTGATAACTCTGGCATAGGGTCGGACTGGTACTGTGAAAAAATAGTGGTTAAAGAGGTGAAGCAGGGTGCTTATGGAGAATGGTATATACCCGGCATACCTATACCCTCTAATTGGGAATCAGATACAGAACGGGTTTGGGTAATACCTGTCAATAATTGGCTGACAGAAAACAATCCCACAAAAATCCGTTACCCACAATAATTTTTAAAGTAAGGTTTCTATTAACCCGGAAGACAGAATACCACAGGCATATGCCCGTGGTATTCTGTAATCGTAGAAGGTTAAAATATTTTATCAAGAAAAAGTGAAATAAATTCAATAAAAGGGGAGACAGTTAAATAGAGTAGAGAGTACTATTATTCCTTTTAATTTCTAATTTATTTATTTATAAATGACACAGAAAACAACCGCCTCCTTGAATTACCGGAATCAGAAATATTTTTAAAAATATTTTTAAAAAGATACTAAAAAATATTTTATTTGTATGATATAATATGAAATCAAAATTTAGTTAGTGAAGGAGGTGAAAAAATGGCTAAAAAGTTTTGTGTTGTATGTGGGGAAGAGGTAAAGAAAGAAAAAAATTGTACTGATTACGAAGGGAAACATTATTGTTTTTGCTCAGAAGATTGTCGTGACGAATTTGAAAGTAATCCAGAAGAATATATAGAAGAAAACGACATCGACGAAGATTGGAATTAATAGTGTAAAATTTAATCAATAATAGTAATTAAAATAAATCAAAGAAATAGAATATTATACTAAAAGTCCTTTGTTTAACGACAAAGGACTTTTAGACTTTCTTTATTTTACTTCAATTCTGATAAAAGTCTTATTAAGGCCAAAAAACCTACTTTTAAATGAGCCATATTAATCATTCTGAAAAAGCATTGGTCCACTCTGGTTCAGGTGGGGGATTGAAATCCAATATTTTTCTCCACCCTTCATCAGTTAATCTATCTTCCATCGGCTGTTTGAATTCATAATAACTAAAGGATGGTCCAACTCCTATCAGTGTATGGCCTTCCGGAAGCTTATAAGCTATTACTGCAGTTTTAATATAACCCACTCCCTCTTCTAAAACTTTTTCAGTATTACCATCTGTATGGACATCAGCCACTAAAACTGTTTTAAATACCTCCGGGTCAACTTCTCCTCCCGAGACAGTCCTGATTAAATCTTCAGAGATACTTCCGAAGTTTTCGATAAAGTTGTATTCATTATCATTTAATGAAGTATTTTCCAACTCTTTTTGAGTGATATCCAGCAATTTAGTTAATATTTCCGTAAATTTACTAAGCCCTGACTCTATCATTAACTTTTCTAATTCTTCTTGAGGAATTAAATCCTTAAATCCTTGGTTAGTCATATTGGTTAGAGTTAACAGTCGGGCATAAAACTCCGGTACTGGTTCCACATAACCGACTACCGGAGGAGGCTCAAACATTCCTCCCATCTCAGCCATAGTATAACTCTGCTTGACATATAAAATGGTATCATGCCTTAATTCAGTCCAGGAGGCTAAAGCAGTATTTAATTCTTTATCTTGCCAGGCATCGGTTTGCATAAAAGTAGGATAACCTTTACCGAATTCACTATTCAAGGATTTTAACACATAAAGCCAATTTAGATAAAGATTTTTAGACCAATCTTCTTTGGTAAGGGAATCTATAAAGAATTTCAGTTCAGAAAATTTCTTCTGGTAATCTGAATACTCGGTATCTCCTGTACTTTCTAAAATTTCTTTCGCTCTCTCAGAGCCCAATAAAACCATTACATCTAATCCTCGCGGGAAACCTCTAACATCTCTCATGCCTGATGGGGAACAGGCTTTTACATCGGTTTTCACCCAGGTGAAAGGACGGTCTTTTCTATATTCGGCATAGGCATCGTTCCAGCTAAAAGTAAAGGGTTTCTCTTCAGTTGGTAAGGGAGGTTTTGGTCCTATGTATTCGCCACTATAAGGAGAAATAATTTCGGAGAAAAGCCATGAGTCTAAAGTAAATCTTTGACCCATTAATCTAAATCCTTTGGTTTTTTCCAGAAGTTCTTTAGCCTGTGATTTTAAAGCCTGGATTTTTTCCTCGGAAAGAGGAGGGCAGGGCATTAATAATCCACAGGCTCCTAATCCACTGTAAATTTTAGGATTATAAGGGTAATCTAAGAGTGCTTCTTTGAGTTCTAAATATTTTTCCCCTATTTTTTGGGAATCTATTTCATCATTAAATAACTGTTTTAACACCTCGCTGTATTCATTAGGACCTAAATCATCGGAGAATCCCACCAGAAAAGAAGTAATAGTATATATTCTGTTCCATCTTTCCTGAAGGTCTCGACTCTGAGAAAATTGGTTAGCCAATAAGAAGGCTTGCAGGGTTTGAATTCGGGCATCATATTCGGAAACAATTCCGCCCATATTACCGGTACAGACAGATTCTCCAGGAGATAAAAGAGGAGACCCTTCAATTAAGGCAGTTATTCTTCCATACCACATTAAAGCCTTAAAGTAATTCTTAAGTTTTTCTGATTTAGTGTAATGACCTCGGGGGATATATTGGGAATAATCTTCCTGATAAATAAATATTGGGGAATATTCCCAGCCTTTATGCTCTTCAATTAAATCTATTTCTTTTTGTGTCAGTTCTTTTACTATATCTGGGATTTTAAAATTATATTGCTTAAATTCTGCTTCACTAAAATATTTAAAACTGGCTTTATCTCCATAAGATTGCTTTACTCCCTCTATGAACATTTTGCAAACTTCCGGATCCATTTCTGAATTGCAATATTCCTCCTTCAAAGTCTCCTCATTCATTATCTGATTTGTCTTTGGTTTTATAAGTTCTAAAGCCACGGATAGATAAGCCACATTTCTTTTAGCTGCTTCTTTTAAATCCCCGCTGCTTTTATAATATTCTTTCAGAGATTCTTCCAATAAATTTTTACTTACTGTCCATAGATCCTGGTAGAAGAGGTCTCTTTCTAATTTCATTAAGGTAGTATCAAAGAAGATATGATAATAATGTAAAAGAGAATCAGTGGTGATAAAAATGGGTAAATCTATTTCTCTGATAGCTTTATAATAAGCGATGAAATCATCTTTAGGGTATGCATTCTGTCGCGAAGACATAAGAAATATTTCTTGTTCTCCGATATCAAGAGGAGTAGGAATCACTATGAAGCCATTCTTTTTAAAAAGAGAAAGGGCTTCGGCACTAAGTACTATTTTTTCAGAAAAATCTTGGAAATTATTAATATTTGTCATATTCAAAGGTAAGGAATAGGCAGGAACGCCGGGAGTAACTTCTAATTCTTCCGACAGTATATCATTCGGTTCAATGAATGGTTTGTTTGGGATCACTCCGCCCAAGACATTACCCGCACAAGTGAAGAAGGCAATAGAAATTAAAAAAACTAAAATGATTTTTAATAAATTGATACTATTTTGTTTTTTTATATTTTTAAAATTTAATTTACAAAATAAATTTGACATGATTATCATCACCTTTCGATTTTTATTATACCACTCTTAATTTCATCTTCCAACCTATTATCTGAACGGTTGGCTAATTGTATTAAAAATTCTCTTGCTTTATCCCGCTCCATTAAAACAGGCTGGCTGAAATTAATATGGAAAGGGAAAAGTCGACAAACCAATTTATCAGGATGAATTTCTAACCCTACTGCTAAACCTTCCTGAGTTTCCGTAGAAAAGTATTGGTCAAAAATAAAATTTCCCAAAGAATAAAAAATGAGTTTCCCTTGATATTTTTCAATATTCTGTACGACATGAGGGTGATGGCCAATCATTAAATCTGCTCCCGCTTCAATTATTTTATGGGCTAATCCTTGTTGGGCAGGAGAGCTGATTAAATTATATTCTTCACCCCAATGCATACTTACGATTAAAAAATTATCCGGATTTAAAGATTTAACCGTTTTTATTGCCTTCATCATTTCTTCTTCTTTATCTATGAAGGGAAATATTTGATTAAAAGCTAAAAAAGTTATGTTATCCCTAATAAAAGAAGAATTAAGATTATCCAAGCTAACATAAAGAGGATTGCCTATAAAAGCTATTCCATATTTTCTTAACCACTTTTTTGTTTCTTCCACTCCTTCTTTCCCCATATCCGGAGTATGATTATTGGCCAGGGAAAATAAATTGAAATGACTCCAGGAAGCCCCTTTCATTACTTCCGGATTAAAGGCAAATTTTAAAGAATCATCTGGAAATTCCGGGGGATTTTCTACTACAGGACCTTCTAAATTTCCAAAAACAATATC
>CAYTVM010000147.1:0-5219 GCA_964441685.1 uncultured Atribacterota bacterium
TGTTCCGCACCTTGTGCGAATATGATTAATGAAATAGAGTACCGAAAAAGAGTAAAAGAGATTTGCTTGTTTTTAGCAGGGAAACAAAAAAGATTATTAAATGGCCTTTATCGAGAAATGAAAGAAGCTTCCCATCATCTAAATTACGAAAAAGCTGCCAAAATAAGAGATAAAATACAATCAATTGAAGCAATTTTAAAAGGTCAGGAAGTAAACTTATACAGAAAAAATAATAAGAATGATTATTTGTTGAAAAAAATAGAAGAAGTAGAAGAAGACGAAAT
The DNA here is from genome assembly GCA_964441685.1 of uncultured Atribacterota bacterium. Classification (GTDB taxonomy): domain Bacteria; phylum Atribacterota; class Phoenicimicrobiia; order Phoenicimicrobiales; family Phoenicimicrobiaceae; genus Sediminicultor. The sequence continues at coordinate 285 of CAYTVM010000147.1, forward strand.
AAAGAAAGCCCGGAAGGCAGTTAATGATTTGAAAGATAAATTAAAATTAAAAAAACTACCGGAGAGGATTGAAGCATTCGATATCTCTAATATTCAGGGAAAATTATCTGTTGGTTCTTTAGTGGTTTTTGAAGAAGGGCAACCAAAAAAAGAAGATTATCGAAGATTTAAAGTGAAAAAAGTGAGAGGAATTGATGATTGTGCCATGTTGCGGGAAGTAACGGAAAGAAGATATAAAAGATTAATATCTGAAGGCAAAAGGTTACCTGACTTGGTACTTGTTGATGGAGGAAAGGGTCAGCTCAGCGAAGTTAAAAAAATATTAAATAAATTGAATCTCGAATTACCAATAATAAGTATTGCGAAAAAAGAAGAGGAAATATTTAAACCAGAGGTTTATATGCCAATAATATTGCCTTCTAATTCGGAGGCACTTTTTTTATTGCAAAGAATAAGAGATGAAGCCCATAGATTCGCGGTGACCTATCACAGAAATATTAGAAGTAAAGAATTACGTAATTCAAAGTTAGACCTTATTCCGGGAATTGGTACCAAACGGAAAAGATTATTATTAGAACACTTTAAAAGTATAAAAGATATAAAGAATGCTTCCATAGTTGACATAAGCAAAATACCAGGATTTGGAGCTAAAATTGCAGAAAAAATTAAAACAGTTATGGAGGTAAGAAGTTGATATTAAATTTTGAAGGAAAGAAACCAATGGTTAGTGAGAAAGCCTATATTGCCGAAAATGCTACTGTAATTGGAGAAGTGATAATTGGGGAATATTCCAGTGTTTGGTATAATGTAGTATTAAGAGGTGACATAGCTAAAATTATTATAGGAAATAATACAAGCGTTCAGGATGGCAGTATCGTTCATTGTGATACAGGGGTCCCTACTATAATAGGAAATAATGTTACCATAGGGCATAATGTATTACTTCATGCATGCAAGATTGGAGATGGCTCTTTGATAGGAATAGGGGCAATTGTACTTGATGGTGCAGAAGTGGGGGAAGGAACTATAGTAGGAGCTGGAGCAATAGTGACTCCGAGGACTAAAATACCGCCATTTACCATGGCTTTAGGTGTGCCAGCGAAAGTAGTGCGCAATCTTACCGAAGAAGAAATTGAGAATTTAAAAAAACACGCTATGGACTACGTTAAATTAATGAAAAGATATTAAAAATAGTATCGAGTATCGCGTATCGCGTGAAGAAAATAGAAATCAGGAGCAAGAAACCTGAGGGTTATAAGCGTGTAGCGTATAGCGCATAGAACACAATAATAAGTAATATGTAGGGATAGAGATCTTGTTTCTTCCCCCTATGAATTACTATTCACTGTCGATTAATGACTGTTAGCGTAAACTTTAGTGGGGTAGTTAGATAGAATGAGGAATGCTATTTTTTTATCTTTTCTTTCGCTTTCTCAACTTGATACTCGATACTATATACTTGATACTATATTAAATTTACTTGTAAAATATAAAAAAAAATGTATATAATTAAAAAAGAAATATTTTAGGAAATGCCAAGATATTTTTTTCAAAAATAGTATCTATTATAAGTATAATTGAAGAACGGGCTAATCGGTCAATTAGTTAATCGGCAAACCTAAAAATTGGTGAATTGAAGAATTGATTAATTGGAGGTGAGAGACTTGTGAAACATAAATCAGTTGCTGACAGTGCTTATGAAATATTAATCACACATAAAAAACCATTGCATTATAGGCAAATTACTAAAGAGTTGATAAAAATAAGACCGTTAAAGGTTAAGGAACCCTATTATGCTGTAAATGCCTCTATGAGTGGAGATAAAAGATTTATGAGGATAAAAAGAGGAGTATGGGGTTTAGTGAAATGGCAATACAAAGATGCAAATATTAAATATTCTCTCACCAGCTATTGTCTGAAAGATGGTACTATGTTTTTAACGAGCTATATGAAACCATTTTTCCCCAGGGAAGAAAGTCCCGTTGAAGTTACCTTTGTAGACAAAGAAGGAAATGAAATAGATGCAATAGTGAATAATGCTTCAAATTATATACAGGGATTAAAAGAATGGTATGAAAAGAAAAAATTAAAGATAAATGATGTTGTTTTTGTCGGCCTTATTGACTATGATAGAAAAAGGTATTTTTTGGTAACTGAAAATGAAACTAACGTAGAATCTCAGGAAGATTTAAGTGAAAAAATTTTTAGAACATTAGAAGAGGCAGGTCACCCCATAACTTATAAAGAAATTTGTGAAAGAGTATTAGAAGTAGAAGTAAAAGAAGATAATTTATTCTCTAAATATATTGAGAATATTTTGAGAAATGACTTCCGATTCATCGAAGAGAAAGAAGAAATGTGGGGCCTCTTTAGTTGGTTGAGTAAAATTAGAAAATTACAACTAAAATTGGTAAATTCCGAAGATAACGAGATTTTTAAACAATTAGTTAAAGAAGCGTTTGAATTTTTAGGTTTTGAAACTTCTATCATATTAGAAGAAAAAGCTTCTTTTATTTTAGCAAAAGCATTATTAGACTATAAAACATATAATCTAATGATTGATGCAAAGCTATCAGATAAAAATAGCGAAAAAATGCAAAAGTATGAACATTGGAAAGAATTAAGAAAGGCAAAAGAAAAAACAAAATCGGATTACTCATTAATCATTTCTCAAGATTTCGATTATGACAAACTAAACGGTAAAACAGATACGAACAAAGTGACATTATTTGAACTGAGTTGGTTAGATAATCTTATTAAAGAACATGATCGATCTCCTTTTTCTATAAGTGAATTGCAATCAATTTTTTTAACAGAGAGTTCTGTTAAGAATAATATTTTACAATTATTTGAAAAAAGAAAAATACTTTTTAGAAAAATAAAACTCATAAACACTATCATTAAAATACTAAACGAGAATAGTGGAAAAAAACTATATCTTAATATAGAATCATTAACTAAAATAATTAATCAAAAAAATGATAAACATCTTGAATTTAAAAGAGTGCAAGAGCATGAAGTGGAAGAAATTAGTAAAATATTTTCTTCAGAACCATTTAATATAATTCAAAAAACTGAAATGGGAAGCCTTATATTAAATCTTAATCCAAACTTAGCAAAAGAAAAAATGTATAAATTAATTGAGGAAATGTTTAGTATAGCGTAGAGCCGGAAGCGTTTAACGTAGAGTTAGAAAAAAAATATAAGATCCAGTGGACAAAATTAGTATATAGTATGTAGTATATGGAAAAGAAAATAAAAGAGAAAAGTAAGGACCTATTTCATATGTATCTATGTCTTCATCATTTGTCATTCATACCTTCACGGGAACGACAAATGACAATATGAATGACCGAAATTAGCAGAAGTTACATGGATAAGCAAAAATAGTATAATATTAACTTATTGAGAATTTATCAAAAGAAGTTGGTAGCATATTATAGAGAATGAATTATCTTATACCTATACGCTAAACGCTCTACGCTCTATGCTATATATGAGATAGAAGAAGGAGCAAAACATGAAAATAAAATGGTTAGGGCATTCCTCATTTTTAATTGAATCTGGAAGAGGAATTAAAATCATCACTGATCCTTTCGATGAAACTCTTGGTTATATACTTCCTCGAATTAAAGTAAATATTGTGACTGTAAGTCACGAACACTTTGACCATAATTATGTAAGAGGGGTAAAAGGAAAACCTGTCGTTTTTAAGGGTCTGGTAAATAGAGAATCACATAAAATGGAATTTAAGGGAGTAGCCTCTTATCATGATAGTGTTTATGGCTCGCAAAGAGGGCAAAATACAATATTTGTTATAAAAGCTGATGGATTAAACTTGTGCCACTTAGGTGATTTAGGACATATTTTAATTTCAAATACCTTGGCAGAGATAGGCAATGTAGACATTTTATTTGTCCCAGTGGGAGGATTTTATACCATTGATAGCAGTGTGGCCACTCAGATAATTAAAGATATTAAGCCTAAAATAGTAATCCCTATGCATTATAAGACTGAAGCTATTAAATTTTCTATAGACCCAGTAGAAGTATTTCTATCCGGTAAAGATAACGTTCAAATATTAGGATCGAATGAGTTCGAAATAACAGAGAATACATTGCCAAAAAATACACAAATTTATGTTTTACAATATAAATAGCGTACAGCGTTTAGCGTAGAGCGTGCAGTAAAGAAAAAAAATGGGAGGCAGAAGGCAGACTAAAATCGCATTATCTATCATAGAATATGACATAAAAATTAGTTAGTAAATGAATTAGCATTAAAACAGCGAACTGACTAACTAGTATAACCGGTTAACCTATATTAAAAAATTCTATATAATTTTAATTTATTGCTTATAGTACTATTGGTTAAAAAATAGCTTTTAGAGGAGATTTATGACAAAATATATTTTTATTACAGGTGGAGTGGTTTCATCTTTAGGCAAAGGTATTTCGGCTTCTTCTATCGGAAGGATATTAAAAAGCAGGGGTTTAAATATTTCTATGCAGAAGATAGACCCTTACATAAATGTTGATGCCGGTACGATGAATCCTTATCAGCATGGTGAAGTATTTGTTACTGAAGATGGTGCAGAGACAGATTTGGATTTAGGACATTATGAGAGATTTATTGATACAAATTTATCTAGTTATAGCAATATGACTACCGGGAAAATCTATAGCTCAGTAATTTCCAAAGAGAGAAGAGGAGATTTTTTAGGAGCCACAGTTCAAGTGATACCTCATATAACTGATGAGATTAAATCTACCATTAGAGATATTGCACAAAATAAAAAAGAAAAAGTGGATGTAGTCATCATAGAGATCGGAGGAACAGTAGGCGATATTGAAAGCCTTCCTTTTTTAGAAGCCATAAGACAATTTAGAAATGATATAGGAAAAGAAAATGTTTTGTATGTACATGTTACTTTTG
>CAYTVM010000148.1:0-5178 GCA_964441685.1 uncultured Atribacterota bacterium
CAAATTACTAATAAACTGGGTTTTCTTAATATAAAAAAAGAAAAAGAAGAAACAAATAAAATTATGCATGATTTAATGGGGTTTAGAGGAATAGGTGTCAGTGCTGATTCAGTCATTAAAACCTTATCCGGTGGGGAAAGGCAAGGTGTCGCCATATCTAGAGCAATGTACTTTAAAGCAGAACTGGTAATTTTAGATGAGCCGACCATGGCTTTATCATTGCAAGAGGTAAAAAAGGTCTTGAAGTTTATTCAAGCTGTTAAAGATAAAGGAAAGTCTTGCATTTATATTTCTCATAATATCGCTAATGTTTATCCGGTTTCTGATCGTTTTGTGGCCATTGACCGTGGCAAGGTAGTAGGTACTTATAATCGTAAAGATTTATCTTTAGAGGAACTTAGTGAGGAATTGATTAGATATACTAAGTCAAGCACACAGATTAATCAAAGTGAGAGGGTATTATAATATGGATAATTTAGAAACAAAGGTCAAAGTAAAAAAATCTATTCAATACAAGTCTCAAATTGCATTATTAATAATGACTGTCAGTATTTTTGGATTATTTATGATTACCAGCCCTGAAGTTTTCCTTAAGGGAAGAATTTATCAATCGTTTTTATCTACAGTTCCTATTATGGGAGTAATGGCTCTCGGTTTAACTTTTGTGCTTGCTATGGGCGAAATAGATCTTTCTTTTCCCTCGGTTATGGCCTTATCAGGTTTTATTTTTGCCATTACATTTAAGGCTACCAACAGCGTTATATTGGCCATAATATGTAGCCTTTTATCCGGTGTGGTAGTGGGTTTTATAAACGGAACATTGGTTACATCAATAGGTATTCCCTCCATTGTAGCTACATTAGGTATGCAATTTTTAATTAGGGGCTTCAGTAATATTATATCGAATGGTTTAGCCAGAACGATAGCATTAGATAAAACTCTTTCCTATAAAATATTCGCAGAAAAGTTATGGGTAATTCCTGTGCAGTCAATTTGGTTTGTAGGAATAGCAATTTTTTTCTATTTCTTGCTTTTCAGACATAGGTTTGGTGAGCATGTATTATTTTTAGGTGATAATCAGGAAGCTGCGGGAATGATGGGGGTTAATGTAAAGAGAACAAAAATTATGGTTTTTATATTGATGGGAGTGATCGCTTCCTTTGCCGGAATACTTAGTTGTTACCGGATGAGAACCTGGTGGCCAACCATGGGAGAAGGATATTTGATGATGGTAATGGCTGCTACTTTTATAGGCGGCACTTCTATGTTCGGTGGAGAAGCCAGCATCGAGGGTACTTTTATTGGTGCTTTTATTATTGGTTCTTTAGAAGCAGGTATTGTTGCTGCAGGTCTTTCTGGTTTCTGGACACAATTTATTTGCGGGGTGTTAATCATAGTTTCAGTCATTATTCATACTTTGGCGAAGAGAAGAAAATAAGGTATAGATAATGCAATATTATAAATTAAAAGGGAGAGATATGAAATTTAAACTATTTAAGGAGCTAACGTTTTTTTATTTAGAGCTTTGTGTTAAAGGATGTCAGAGGACTATCAATATTCAAAGGAGGATTTAAATGATTAACATTCCTGAAGTAAAACTTGGGATAGTTGCGGTAAGTCGTGATTGTTTTCCTGTTGAACTTAGTAAAAATAGGAGAGAAGCTGTTGTAAAAGTGTGCAGTAAAAAAGGAATTTCGATTAAAGAAATTAAAAACGTTGTTGAAAACGAAAGAGATGTTTTAAAAGTCTTAAAAGATTTAAAAGAGGCAGAGGTTAATGCCTTAGTCATATATCTAGGTAATTTTGGCCCTGAAGGTCCGGAAACAATGCTTGCTCAAAAGTTCTCAGGACCGACTATGTTTGTTGCAGCTGCAGAAGAGACCGGAGAAGATTTAGTAAGTGGTCGCGGAGATGCATACTGCGGTATGCTGAACGCTGCATATAATCTGGGACTAAGAAAATTAAATCCTTATATTCCTGAATATCCTGTTGGTACGGCTGAAGAGATAGCAGAAATGATATTGGACTTTGAAAATATAGCCAGAATATCACTTGGGCTTAAAAAACTCAAGATAATAAGCTTTGGACCCAGACCTTATGATTTCCTTGCCTGTAATGCGCCCATAAAACCTCTGTATGATTTAGGTGTAGAAATAATGGAAAATTCAGAGTTGGATCTTTTCGAAGCCTTTAATCATCATGAAAATGATTCAAGAATATCAGAAGTAGTGAATAATATGGAAAAAGAATTGGGTGATGGAAACAGGTATCCGGGAATACTGTCCAAACTTGCACAGTATGAACTTACACTGAGAGACTGGATGGAGCAGAACCTTGGTGCATCTGAATTTGTAGTATTTGCTAATAAATGTTGGCCTGCTTTCCAGACTCAATTTGGATTTGTACCTTGTTATGTAAATTCAAGGTTTGCCATGAGAGGAATACCCATATCTTGTGAAACAGATATATATGGAGCCTTAAGTGAATATATCATTACTCTGGCTACTCATTTGCCGCCTACATTGCTTGATATCAATAATACAGTACCGAAGGATATGTATGAAGAAAATAAAGAAAAAGTAAAGCACTATAAACTAAACGATCTATTCATGGGGTTCCATTGTGGAAATACTCCTATTTGTTATATAAAAAATGCTGAATTGAAATATCAACTAATTATGCATAGATTGCTTGAGCCAAATAAGGACCCTGATATTTCCAGAGGTACCATTGAAGGAATCATCAATCCCGGAGATATTACCTTGTTTAGACTGCAAGGTACAGCAGATGGTGAATTAAGGAGTTATATTGCTCAAGGCGAAGTACTGGATATAAATCCGAAATCCTTTGGAGGAATTGGTGTATTTGCTGTTTCCGAAATGGCCAGATTCTATCGCCATATACTTATTGAAAAAAGATTTCCTCATCATACCGGTATAGCATTTAAACATGTAGGCAAAGTGTTATTTGAGACTATGAAGATGTTGGGTATAAATGATATAGCTTTTAATCAACCTTCAGGTTTGCTATATATAAACGAGAATCCATTTGCCTAAATTTTAATTAGAAAATATTATAAGAATAATTAGCAAATATTCGGACATTTAAAAGTGATGAAGAAAAAAAAGAATAAACAATTTATTTTTTATTAATCTGGAGAAAAACAAAAATGACCAAAGCCGATAACTATTTACCAAAATATTATCAATTAAAAGAATATCTAAAGCAGATGATTCAAAATGGAGCTATTCTTCCGACGCAAAAGCTTCCCTCGGAAAGTGATCTTATCCGTCAGTTTAAGATAAGCAGACATACAGTTCGTCATTCTTTTAGTGAGTTAGAAAATGAAGGATGGATATATAAAGAACAGGGGAGAGGTACTTTTTGTGCTTACCGGGGAAGTAAAAAAGAGCAGAAAATAGCTGTTCTAACCACCTATATTTCTAATTATATTTTCCCTTATATTATTAGAGGGATTGAGGAAACGTTGTGTGAATCAGGTTTTTCCTTTAGTATTGCCAGTACAGGCAATGATAAACGCAAAGAAGAAGAGTGTATGAAAAGATTCTTAGAACAAGATATCTCCGGTATAATTATTGAGCCGACAAAAAGTGCCAAACCAAATATTAATCAAAAATACTTTCAGGAACTCCAGAAGCGTAATATCCCCTATATACTATTACACGCTATCTATCCTGATTTAGATTCCGCCTATATCATTATGGATGATGAAAAAGGTGGTTTTCTTGCCACTCAATATTTATTAGAGTTAGGTCATAAAGATATAGCGGGAATATTTTTATCTGATGATTTACAAGGGGTAAAACGACAGGCTGGTTTTTTATCTGCCTTGAAGAAATATAATGTGACTGTAAATAATGAATTTTTAGGCAATTATCAAACTGAGCAGATGTTTTCTTATCCCTACAATTTTACTATAAACTTGTTGAAAAAGAAAAATCAACCAACGGCTATTGTCTGTTATAATGACCAAATAGCTATTCAGGTTATGGAGGCTATTCGTCGGAGTAACTTAAAAATTCCTGAGGATATTTCTTTGGTGGGATACGACAATTCAAATTTAGCAGTGGCTACCGAGGTAAAATTAACCACTATTCAGCATCCAAAAGAAGAGATGGGTAAACGGGTAGCGCATATGATTATAGATATGATTAATGGAGAGGCAAGTAGGCCGTGCTTTGTATATGAGCCGGAGCTTATTATACGAAGCTCTTGTAAAAGAATCCCAAATTAAGGTAAAATTTGCAGAGAGTGTTCTTATAAGGAAATTTACTTTGGTTCTATAATGTTAATCTATGAGAAAAATTATTTTGGGAGGACAATGAGAGAATGTTGGAGAATCTAAAAAAGGAAGTATACCAGGCTCACCTAAAACTTTGGGAGAATAAATTGGTCATGTGGACCTCCGGGAACATAAGTGGTAGGGATCCTAAAACTGATCATGTTGTCATCAAACCGAGTGGCGTTTCTTACGATAAATTGTCACCTGACCATTTAGTTGTTGTTGATTTAAATGGCAATATTATAGAAGGAAACCTAAAACCGTCTGTAGATGTGGCTACCCATCTTTACGTTTATAAACATATGCCAGATGTTATGGCTGTCATTCATACTCATTCTACTTATGCCAGTGCTTTTGCGGCTATAGGTAAGCCAATTCCGGTTTGCCTTACGGCTATGGCGGATTTCTTTGGTGGTGATATACCTGTGGGAGAGCTTGTACTGATAGGAGAAGAAGAGATAGGCAAGGAAATTGTTAGTAAGATCGGTAACTCAAAAGCTATCATCATGAAAAATCACGGACCTTTTACCATCGGAAAAAATGTGAATGAAGCTCTAAAAGCGGCAATATTTTTGGAAGAAACTGCTAAAGTTTTGATTATGTCCAAGATCTTGGGAGAAGCACAACCTATCCCAGGGTCTATGGTAAGTATACTTCACAAAAACTATACTGAAAAATATGGACAATAGAGGAGGAAAAAATTATTATGCGTAATGAATATCTTTTAGGTACAGATATAGGTACACAGGGCACAAAGACAGTACTGGTAGATCCTGATGGTAAAATAATCTCTTCTGCATTTTCAGAATATGATGTCATTAAACCAAAACCTTCCTGGGCAGAACAATGGCCGGATGTATGGGTAAAAGCCACCT
>CAYTVM010000149.1:0-2411 GCA_964441685.1 uncultured Atribacterota bacterium
CCTTCTTTTACTTCTAAATTCACTTTATCTACTGCTGTAACACTTTCTTTTCCGCTTCCAAAAATTTTTTCTAAATTTTTAAGAACAAGATAATCCTGTTTCATAAAAAATCCTTTCCTTTTTTTTATAATCAGGCAACAATATCAATGGTTCTTACGCCTTTACCAATTCGATTGACTACTAACTGAATTATCCCTAAGGCAATTAATACAATGATAATCAATAAATTGCTCATTGCTGCTGCTTGGGCATACCTGCTATTATCCACAAAACCCAGTATAGCTATGGTAATTAAATTCCATTTACCCGATACGACAAAGATTACCGCACTGATAGCAGTCATGGCTTTTACAAAATTATAAGCAAGACCGGAGAAAAAAGCCGGAGCAATCATAGGCAAGGTGATCCTACGAAAAGTAGTATTACTATCTGCGCCCAGATCAGTTGAAGCTTCCTCGATAGAAGGGTCAATTTGCTGCAGAGCAGCAATTCCAGAGCGTATCCCTACCGGCATATTTCTAAATACCAGAAGAATGATAATAATCCAAGCTGTTCCGGTCATGATAAAAGGGAGCAGCACAGTTTTTTGATTAAAAGCTAAGATATATCCTATGCCAACTACAGTCCCGGGAACAGCAAAAGTAAGCATGGAGATAAACTCCATTACACCACGACCAATAAATTTTTTCCTGATGACCAGAAAAGAGATAAAGATGCCTATAATACCTGCTAGTGGCGTAGCTACAGATGAAAGAACCAAGGAATCAATTAAATAATCTTTACCTACTTGATATACTTCTACATAATTTTTTAGAGTTAAGGTTGGGTTAACTCCCCAGAGAGTCTGAAAAGAACCATGAATGATGGTGCCATAAAAAAGAAACACCATTCCGGTAAAAATAATACAACAGCTATAAACCGGTAGTTTTATATACCATTCCAACTGCTTAATCGTTGCACCGGTAGGCTTTCCGGTAACTGTAACATATGATTTTCGAGAAACCCAGTATTTTTGCAGGAAAAAAGCCACTATGGTTGGAATGAACAGAAGTATCGCCAGAGTAGAACCCCGAGATAAATCGTACATCCCGGTAATTTGTAAAAAAGCCTGCACTGAAAGAACTCGATAATTTCCAGAAATAACCATAGGATTCCCGAAATCAGCCAATGATTGTATAAATACCAAAAGCCAGGCGCTGGCAATACCCGGGGTAGCCAAAGGTAAAGTAATGGTAGAAAACACTTTTGCTCTCGATGCTCCCAAATCCATAGAAGCCTCTTCTAAGGATGGGTCAATGGCTTGAAGAATACCGTAAAGAACTAAAAAAGCTGTAGGGGCATATGCAATGGTTTCCACAAGTATCAATCCTCCCAATCCATATATAGTATAGTCACCAATAATTTTACTTAAAAAAGAATTAAGGCTTCCTGCTCTTCCAAAGAGAAGAATGGCTGATAGCGCAACGACAAAGGGTGGAGAGATAATAGGGAAGGTCGCAGTCATCCGAAAGAAATTTTTAAAGGGCATTGGCGTTCTAGTAAGAGCATAAGAAAAGACAAATCCAATGATAGTACCTATGGTAGCAGTGTACACTCCTAAAAGCATACTATTAAAGAAGGGCTGATAATAATATCTTTTGGAAAAAATTGCTGAATAGTTGGAAAAATTCCATTGCTTATCAATAAATAAGCTGGTTTTAAAGACTTGAAATATCGGAAATACCACAAATACTATTAAGAAATAAAAAATTGCCAGGATAGACACAAATAGCAATGGTTCTTTCCATATCAAACGAAGATTTCCGGTGATTTCCTGTATCTTTCTATTTGAACTGTTCATATTTTCAACCCCATAAAATATTCGCGTCAATAATATAATAATCCCTGCTACTAAAATAATCAACCAGTAGCAGGGATTATTATTCATCTATTACTTCGCTAACACACTGTCATTATTTTCCTATCCTGTCTCTCCAGGCAGTAACTAATTCATCTTTGTGTTCTCCTGCCCAGATGGCGTCATAGTCGATTAATTTTACTTTATCTAAAGTTACTGAACCTTCCTTAACTGTTGCTTTTGGATTAACCGGTAGCCGGTTATATTTCTGGAATAAATCCTGGGCTTTTTTAGTAAAACACCAGTCAATAAATTGCTTTGCTAATTCTGGTTCCGGTCCACCCTTAATTAAAGAAAGACCTCCAACTTCATAACCAGTTCCCTCTGAGGGGAAGGTCATGACCACTGGATATCCTTCATTTACACCCTTGGCAAGGATATCATGTGAGAAAGCAATGCCAACCGCTATTTCACCTATTCCGACCATCGGTATACATCCAGTACCTGATTTAGTATACTGAAAAATACTTTGTTTATCAAATTCTTCCCACCAGTCCAGAGCTTTTTCCAGGCC
>CAYTVM010000149.1:2511-5175 GCA_964441685.1 uncultured Atribacterota bacterium
ATAATCCGCTTGCTGCCAGGGTGGAGAAGTAAGAAGCGATTTTTTAAATTGACCTAAAAGTATATCTTCATATTCTCCCTTATATTCTCTCTTAATAAATCGTTGAAATGCCCCCGGAAAATCATTCCAGGCTTTCTGTTCTTGACCGGGTGAAGTAGGATAAAAAAGTCCTTTATTTATCTTAACTGCTTTTAAATCTCCTCCACCATCACCAATCATCATTACCTGGTCATCTTCATATTTACCTGCTTTTTTTGCTATTTCAATGTGATGCCCCTTTGAACCCATTTCCTGGCCAGCGATCATCTGGACGTATTGATCAATTTCCTGGGATTCCCAATAATTGGCTAAATCAATATAAGGAGTTTTCGAAACAATTAATATATCAGCATGTTGTGCCATTAACTTTAGACATTCTTCAACATGGTTAAAAGGGGGAATTTTTGCAGAAATATGGGGAAACGTTCTGTTTACTGCTTCACTCCATCCTAAAAGTTTATACAAAGACAAATCAAGAGGATTTTGATTTAAATATTCCTCCAAACTTGGATTACCTAATCCTAATTTATTCTCCTTAGTATAGGTAATATATTGGTTTATGGATTTTATATTAGGTAATTTTATACGCCTTTCCGTTAAAATTTGTTGAACATCTTTCCTGTTCTGAAGAGCAATAAGGGTAAGCTGAATAGCAATAAATCTATTGCAACCACGGTCCACAGAAAAAAGATTATAATATTCGGCAACTTCCCGGTAATAAGATTCCATTTCCCATAATTGATAAAATTCCATAAACTGTGGATGGAAGATTAACATCTGTTTTCCACTCATGTTATCAGTTACACAACCATCGGTATCGATAGCTACTAAAAAATCTTTTGTTCTTTGAAAATTTTTTAATTGTTGTTCCGGATCTTTTTTTATCTGTTTTTCGGTAAGCCTGGGTAAAGCCATTATTTTGTCTCCTTTCTGATATTAGCGTACATCGGGTAGCGTTTAGCGTATAGGATTATAAAAAAATATGCGTCTTTTACAATTTATACTTTATTTAACTTTACAAATAATCTTTTTTAATTAGGATAGGAAATAAAAATTCTGTAAGTGTTTTTAGATTTTTTTGTAGGGGTTGAATTTATTCGCCCCTGGTTTTACAGGCTCGATGAATCGAGCCCCTACTTCTGGCACCTGAACTTCTTTTTTGCAAAATACAATTCACGAGATACGAGATACGAATTTTACTTTCTATACTCTACGGGTACATATTTTCCGCATTTTTTAGAGACATAAATCTCATTAAATTTCGCAAATCGTGGAAGTGGCCCTCCAATTAAAGGTAATGCCCAGTCAATAAATTCATCAGTTACATCCACTCTATTGGAGGCAATCCATTTTTTAGGGAACTCTCGCTCCGAATTAGCTACAGTATCTAAAAGTATTTTATCATAATTTACTTTATAAGGTAAACCAGGATTTCTTGTAATGGTCGACATAAAACCATTTTCCCCTGATAAAGCAATTTTGGCAGCATATATTCCCACCTGATAAGCCTCTTCTTTATCAATTTCCGATATATAGGCAATTTCCCTTCTTTGACGAGTACCTGGCCTTTCCGAGCGAGCTATTCCCCTAACTATTAATCTAGTTTGCGCTCTTCCCCGGTCATCTTTCCTGTCTATTCCATTAAGGTAATTAGTAAGTACCTGTTCTACAGTCCCTTCAGAAGCGCTGAATTGAGCATGGCCAAAATTATCCCGCAATATTCCCAAATCTCCTACATTTAATCCTTCTCCGATAACTACAATACACCTTTCCTGTTTTTCTAATTTTTCATTAACTTTTTCAGTAATAAAATCTAAGTTACTTTGATAATCATCTTTGGATAAAGATTCGGGAAGAATGATTAGTAAAGGAATTTCTCTTTTGAGATCAGCCAACCTTGCTGCCGCAGGAATAAAACCAATCTTTCTTCCCATTACTCCTATAACTAAAACAGGGTCGCTAGTATAGCTGGCTTTGTTCTCCTCATTTGCCTCCAGTATATTAATGGCTAAGTTACGAGCCACACTTCCATATCCTGGATCATGATCACATATTGTAAATGTTCCATCAGCTTGCAATGGTCCTCCTACATCATTATCAATAGTTTTGGGGATACCTGTAGAAATTAATTCCAAATTATTTCGCTTAGCTAATTCATTTATTTTATTAGCTGTATCCATCGAATCTCCACCTCCACAATAAAAGAAATATCCCACATTATGTTTTTTAAAAACCTCAATGATGCGAGCCAAATCTTCATCATTTTTTATTTTATATCGACAGCTACCGATTGTACCAGCTGAGGGAGTTTCCGCTAATAAAGCTATCTGGTGAGGCTTCTGGGCGGAGATATCTATCAACTCTTCTTCTAAAACTCCAAGAATGCCCATCCTGGCCCCATATATTCTATCAACTTTATCAGAAGAAATTAATTCATCAATCGCTCCTCTTATGCTATTATTTATTACGGTAGTAGGTCCACCTGATTGGGCTATAACCACGTTTTTCACCTATCTATTCTCCTCCTTTTAACTTAGTCGATAGTGAATAGTTGTTAGTCGTTAGTTTAAAACTCAAAACTTTTTTCGTATAAAGTATTGATTTTAAAGTAAGGGCTGGATTTAT
>CAYTVM010000150.1:0-5167 GCA_964441685.1 uncultured Atribacterota bacterium
TTAATTTCATTATTACTAAACTTTATTTGACCTCCACGTGGTTTAATTAAACCACAAATGGTTCTTAAAGTGGTACTTTTACCTGCTCCATTTGCTCCGATTAAAGTAATAACTTTTCTTATGGGAACGTCAAATGAAATTCCTTTTAAGGCATGTATACCGCCAAAAAAAACATTCAAATTATTAATTTTAAGCATAGTTTGCATCCACCCCCAAATAAGCTTTAATGACTTCCGGATTACTTTGAATTTCTATGGGATTTCCCTCCGCAATAGTAATCCCATAATCCATGACTAAAATTCTTCTACATATTCCCATGACTACTTTCATGTCGTGCTCTATTAAAAAAATAGTTAAATTGAAGTCATCTTGAATATTCTTAATAAAACCCATTAGCTCCTTGGTTTCCTGTGGATTCATTCCAGCTGCCGGCTCATCTAAAAGCAACAGTTTAGGTCCAGTAGCCAAAGCACGAATAATCTCCAATTTCCTCTGCTGTCCATAAGGAAGGCTTCCTGCTTTTTCCAGTTTAAATTGTTCCAGTCCAACCTTCTCTAATAATTCCATTGATTTATGGTGAATACTTTCTTCTTCACGGACATAACTGGGAAATTTAAGGATAGCAGAGGCAAGACTTGATTTCAGGTGAAGATGAAAACCTATCATTACATTATCGATTACCGTTAGATTATCCATAAGCCTCAAATTTTGGAAAGTGCGGGCGATGCCTACTTTAGTGATTTTATCAGGTTTTATTCCGGTAATATCTCTATCTTGAAAATAAATTTTATTTATAGTTGGCGTATATATTCCGGTAATCATATTAAAGACGGTAGTCTTTCCGGCACCGTTTGGACCAATTAATCCAATTAGCTCTCCCGGGATAATCTTCAGTTTAAAATTATTTACAGCTGTTAAACCACCGAACTTCATGGTTATATTGTCTATATTTAATAATTCCATTACATAGTGCTCCCTTCAGACGATCTCTTATTTTTGAACAATTTGTTAATAAACTGAAAAAATCCTTTCCAGGAGAACTCGAACCCTCCTAACAGTCCTTTTTGCTTATATAAAATAACAACTAAAAGAAGGGCTGAGAAAGTGACCATCCTCATACCAGGTATTTGGGGAATTTTAATGGGTCCAATATTAAAGCCTGCTTCTATAGGACGCAAATATTCCAGAAAGAAATTAAATAAAAAAGCGGCGAGAACTGTTCCGGTAATACTGCCTAGACCGCCCATCACTACCACAATCAAAATATTAAAAGTCATAACAAACATAAATGCCTTCGGGTCTATGGTTGTAAGTAGACAGGCAAATAATCCTCCGGCAACCCCGGCAAAAAAAGCGCTAATGGTAAAGGACATTACTTTATGATAAGTAAGATTTATTCCAATAACCTCAGCCGCTATCTCGTTTTCTCTGATTGCCATCAAAGCTCTTCCGTAACTGCTCTCAATTAATCCTTTAATAATATAAATGGTAACAACTGCCACTCCTACTGACCACCAAAGATTGGTAAATTCCGGAATCCCCTTGATTCCCAATGCACCATTGGTTACCCGGGGAATATTATTGGCTATGATTCTAATAATTTCCGCAAAACCCAAAGTAGCTATACCTAAATAATCCCCTTTCAGTCTTAATACGGGCAATCCGATGATAAATGCTGCAATAGCTGCAAATAATCCACTCAAGAATAGTGCAACGATAAAAGGTGCATGAATGACTGTGAATGGCCAGACTAAAGGTTCAAGTATATAAATCATCTCCTTGTAATAAGGAGGAAGCACTAATAAGCTGGTTACATAGGCACCAATAGCCATAAAACCAGCATGACCCAGGGAAAATTGACCGGTAAACCCATAAATTAAATTTAAACTTACGCCCAGCGTAATATATATAGCACCAAGATTAAGAATCCTTAACTTGTAGGCATCTAAATTATTTTCGGCAAGGTACACCAATATCCCCAGCACAATTAAAGCTAATATAGTTAATATTTTTTCATTTTGTTTTTTCATTTGGCTACACCTTCTCTTGTACTTTTTTACCTAAAATACCATCCGGTTTAAACAGCAGGATTAAAATCAGAATTAAAAAGACAAAGGCATCTCTATATCCTGATACCGCTGGTAAAAAAGCAACAAATAATATTTCAGTCATACCTAAAATTAAACCGCCGAGCATCGCTCCCGGTATATTTCCAATTCCCCCTACCACAGCTGCAATAAAAGCCTTTAAACCGGGTATCATGCCCATGGTAGGAAATAATTGTGGAAATCTTAAGCCCCATAAAATACCACCCACAGCTGCCAGAGCAGAACCAATGATAAAGGTTATAGATATGGCTTTATTAACATCAATCGCCATTAATCTGGATGTCTCAACATCTGTAGATATTGCCCTCATAGCCAGACCGGTTTTTGTTCTATACACCACATATAGTAATAGGGTAAGAAATATAGAGGATACGATGATTGATGCAAAAAGAGTTGATTGTATACGAATCTCGCCAAACTGATATAACCTTGTGAAAAATGCGGGACGATGAACAGACTTGGGAATTCCAGAAAAAACCACAATCGCTAAATTTTGTAGAAAAAATGAGACTCCAATGGCTGAAATCAAGGCAGAGATTCTGGGAGCATCCCGTAAAGGCTTATAGGCAATCCTTTCGGACAACATCCCGGTCATGGCAGTTAAGGCAATGGCAACTATAATTGATGCCCACCAGGGTAAATGAAAAATTAAGACTCCAAAATAAAGAAAATAAGGCGCCAGCATAAAAATTTCTCCATGGGCAAAGTTAATTAATCTTAAAATACCATAAACCATGGTATATCCTATGGCAATTAAAGCGTATAAACTTCCCAGGGATAAACCGTTTGCAACATTCTGCAAGAATAAATGTAGTGACATAGAACTCTCCTTATTGTGATTTAGAATTGTCAATTGTCATTTGTGTAATCATTATATATGATGATATAAAAACATAATACCAGACACACTAAATCTTTATTGAGTGAAACTTAGTCGAAAAGGTTTTTTACAAATAGAAGAGATAGGTTTTTTGATCCTATCTCTTCTATTTGTAATTTCAACTAATTATTGAATTATTTTTAGGGATTAACCGTAGTTTCATATTTATACTCTCCGTTTACAACTTTAACCAAAACGGCAGGTTTAATGGCATCCCCGGTTTCATTAATGGTAACGGAACCACCTGCACCCTGGAAGCCTTTGGTGACAGCCAAAGCATTTCGGATAGCTGCCGGATCAAATGAACCGGCTCTTTCAATGGCATCAAGCATTAAATTGTAAGAATCATAGGTAAGAATAGATACAGCATCTGGCGCTAAATCATATTTTTCTCTGAAAAGTGTAGCATATTTTTCCGACTCCGGAGTAGCCGGTTGATCTTCAGCAAAGAAAGTACTGGCAATTAAACCTTCAGCTGCTTCTCCTGCTAATTCTATTAAAACCGGATTATGTAAAGTATCGCCACCTAAATATTGACCTGTATATCCTAATTCTCTCCCTTGAATGGCTATTAAAGCAACATCTCCGAAATAACCCGGGAAAAAGAGGGCTTCCGCTCCGGAAGCGATAATCTGACTTAATTGGGCACTAAAATCCTGGTCACCGGTATTATATTTCGTGTCACTAACGATCTCTCCACCCAATTTTGTAAATGTATTTTTGTAGAAATTAGCCAGGCCCACTGAATAATCCTGAGCAATATCAACTAAAAGTGCTGCTTTTTTGATTCCTAAGTTTTCAAAAGTATATCGAGCCATGACTTCGCCCTGAAATGGATCGATAAAGCAAGTACGGAAGACAAAATCTTTGCCCTGGGTGACCAATGGATTCGTTGCAGTGCCGGAAAGTAAAGGGATGCCTGCTTTATTGGCAACTTCACCGCCCGGAATGGCCATACCGCTGCCATAACTAACAAAAACTGCTACTACGCCGTCCCTTTCAATGAGTCTCGAAACCGCACTAGCTGCTTCAACCTTATCACTTTTATTATCAACAAGGATTAATTCTACTTGCTTTCCTAATACTTCAGGTTTTTGCTCATGAGCAAGTTCATAACCCCGCATACAAAGCTCGCCACCTACTGCCATGGCACCGGTCATTGGTTCAGCAATTCCAAGTTTAATTACATCCTGCGCAAGAGCTACGCTACTCATAGCAATTATAAATATAGCTAACATTAAAACAAACAAACTTTTTCTCATTTCTTTTCTCCTTCTTATTAAAATATAAACTTTTTTAAATTTGAACCTTTTCGACTAACAATTTTGCATTCTTTCAATTCTTATTTTTTTACTTTTTATTCACCTCCGATTGAATTTTATTTTTCGTTTTATATGTTTAGTTAGCTGCCCGCCATGATGATAATTTACCGGTAATATCATTTTTATATATATTTTGTACTTGGCTTAATCTTATTATTTTTATTAATTTTTTAAAATCATTATAAATATGCATAATAAAATATGTGTTAAAGATATAGGATATATTTTTCCTAAATATTTCATTAAAAATAGTAATCCTGGATTTTTATTTGTCGGAACCTCCCCATTTGTATAAGTGGGAATGTGGAAAAGCTCCCGATATGCCGGGATAGATGAAAGTATCTCGAGGCAAGCACAACGTCTCAAAATGCGGGTGTATCAATATTTTAATATTCTCCTTATAAATAAATATAAATTTAATTTTTATTGTTAGATAAGTTATTTTATTTACAATTCTGGAAGTATTAAGATAATAATGTCAAAACACCATAAAAAGTTTAGCATTAAATTAATTAAAATACAATTTTTTTTAACTATTTTTTCAATTTATTCATAGCTTTTTTAGTGGATAGTGCATAGGAAAATACAGTAAGAAATAATGCATTATAGGTTTAAGGTTTCAAAAATAAATATTTTAAAAAATTGAAAAAATCTAAAGATCATAATGTGGTAGTATCTATTATTCCACACACAATTATATCAATTATTAACTTTATATTTCTTCTGTTTATTCTCAATAAATAAAGCGGAAATAAAGGAGGTTATAGGAACAGTTAATACCAGACCGATACTCCCCGATAATCCTTGAATAATTTCAGTGCTAACTGTATTAAGATTTATGGCTCGAAAATAAGGCA
>CAYTVM010000151.1:0-5166 GCA_964441685.1 uncultured Atribacterota bacterium
TAGAGGCTGTTTAATCTCTCTAATTTTAATATTTTCTCTCATTCTCGATTTAATTTCTTCTTTGTTTCCCTTTTTCAACAGCAGAGTAGCTTCTAAAATTATCACTGACTTGTCTTTTAAATTACATTCATGATAATTGAAACTCAAATTAGGTTTAGATATTTTTTCTATTTTATTTTCTCTAGTTAAAAAAATTACATTTTGTACTATGTCTGCAATACAATTTCCTTTAAAGCTGGCATTATTAATTATCGCACCACCCATAGCCCCAGGAATATTGCAGACAAATTCTAATCCGCTCAATTCTCTACTCAAACAAATTTTACTTAAAAATACTAATGAAACTCCTGAGCCTACTTTTACAATTTTATCAGAAAATTCTATTTTTTTAAAACCTTTATTTAACTTAATTACTAAACCTCTTACCCCGTTATCCAAAACCAATAAATTTGTTCCATTCCCAATAACCCAGAAAGGTATATTATACTCCTTAGAAATAGAAATGATTTTTTTTAAACCTTCTATATTTCCAGGAGTGCAAAAGACATCTGCAGGTCCTC
Organism: uncultured Atribacterota bacterium; assembly: GCA_964441685.1. Taxonomy (GTDB): domain Bacteria; phylum Atribacterota; class Phoenicimicrobiia; order Phoenicimicrobiales; family Phoenicimicrobiaceae; genus Sediminicultor. The sequence continues at coordinate 561 of CAYTVM010000151.1, forward strand.
CAATCCTTAAAGAAGTATGGTTCTTCAATGGTTCATTATATTTAATTATACCAACAATTTCTTGCTTTTCACACTCATTTTTTATAATATCTATATTCATTTTTAAATAAAATTAAAACACCTTTTTATCCTTTAATAATGTAGCTAATTCTTGAGCAACAGTCCAAATATCTCCTGCTCCTATTGTGATTATTAGGTCGCCGGGTTGAACAATGTCATATAAATAACTTAGAATACTGTCTTTGGAGGGTAAATATTTTATCTTTCTATGATTGGATTTTTTAATTTCCTTAAATATGGTTTCTCCGCTAATCCCGGATATTGGTGGTTCGTTAGCTGAATAAATATCATTGATAATTACACAATCAGCGTCAAAAAATACTTTACCGAACTTTTCTGCCAGAAGTTTAGTTCTACTGTAACGGTGGGGTTGAAATACGGCAATTATTCTCCTGTTTTGCCAGCCACTTCTTAGGGCACTCAAGGTTGCTTTAATCTCGGTAGGATGATGGGCGTAGTCATCAATAATTAAAATTTCATCTTCTAAATTGGCAATAATTTCCATCCTTCTGTGTACCCCTTGGAAGGTTTCTAATATTTTAGTAATTTCCGTGAAACTTATCCCCAGTTCCAGACCAACAGCAATGGCCGCTAAAGCATTTAAAATATTGTGATTCCCCGCAACCTTTAAATAAAGATCACCTATTTTTTCGCCCTGCCAGTAAATTTTTGATTTGGAATTTAACTTATCTAATTCTATATCTTTTGCTATTAAATCCGCTTTATTAAATATTCCATAAGAAACATGATTTCTCCAACATTTTTTTACCAGTCCCCTTACATTATCGCAATCTCTGCACAAGATAATTTGTCCATTTTCAGGAACTTTATTAATAAATTTTCTAAAATCTTTTAAAATATTTTCCATATTTTTATAATAATCTAAGTGGTCATCTTCTATATTGGTCACTATCACCATATGTGGATTCAATTCTAAAAATGAACCATCACTTTCGTCGGCTTCGACAACTATGTGATTACTTTTTCCCAATTTAGCATTATTTTTAAAATTGTTTAATTCTCCCCCTACTACAACGGTAGGATCGAAGCCACTTCTTTCTAATAATAGGCTTATCATAGAAGCAGTGGTGCTCTTACCGTGTGTACCGGCAATGGCTATTCCGTATTTATTGTCCATAAGCTTTGCCAGCATTTCAGCTCTTTTGATCATGGTAATCTTTCTATCCCTGGCACCCCGTATTTCCGAATTAGATTCGCAGATTGCCGATGAAACTACTACTAAATTTGCTCCTTCTAGATTATTTTCATTATGCCCTATAAAAATAGTTGCCCCTTTATCTGCCAATCTTTTAGTTATCTTTGAAGTTGCAATATCAGAACCACTAACTTTATGACCTGAATCAAGAAGAATTGAAGCTAATCCGCTCATTCCCGATCCACCAATGCCAATAAAATGTATATGTAATTTTTTTTCATTCATTAAATATAATTCCTCTCCTATCCGTATGCCATATATGATATATCGTTTTGAAAGCCTCTTTTTACTTTTTCTTTTTCCGTATACTAAATACTTTTTATATATTTTTCAATTTACTTAATGCAATCAGAAATATAGTCTATTATCTTTTTAGCTGAGTTCACATTGCCTAATTCTCTACTCTTTTTAGCCATTACTTCTAATTGATTGTTATTTTTTAATAAATCGAGCAAAACCTGGGCTAACTTTTCCCCGGATAAATCTTTTTCTAAAATTAATATTGCAGCGCCTTCCCTTTCAAAAACACTAGCATTAATTTTCTGGTGATTGTGAGTAGCATAGGGGTAAGGTATTAAAATTGCCGGTAAACCATAAGTACCAATCTCAGATAAAGTTGTAGCTCCCGCTCGGCAGATAACTAAATCAGCCAAAGAATAGGCTTTTTCAATATCATAGAGGTAAGGTTGTACCGAAAATATTTTATTGTCTTCTCCTGCTATTTGCATCATACTATCATAATCATCTTGTCCACTAATCAATAAAACTTGCCAGTTGTTTTTTATAACATCTTTTATTAAATCGATACTCTGTAGAACAGCTCTATTAATTGAAGCTGCTCCCCTACTACCTCCCAATACTAATATAGTTTTTTTTAAAGAATCAAGATTATATTTTTCATACTCTCTGTTTGTATTCTGTTTAATATTTTTAAAACGTATGGGATTGCCCGTAAAAATCAATTTTGTTTTACTGCTAAAATATTCTTTTGACTGATTAAAGCTTAGAAATGTTGCCCTGGTAACGTAAGATAAAAATTTATTGGTCATTCCGGGTATTACATTCTGCTCATGAATAAAAGTTGGGATGCCTAATATCGCAGCCATTAAAACAACCGAACCACTTACATAGCCCCCTGTTCCGATAACTACATCCGGATGATACTTTTTTATAATTCTATATGACTGGAATAAAGAAATTAAAAAAATGACAATAACCGTTAAATTTTCAAAACATATTTTCCGTTTAATACCTCGAGCTTTAATTTTTAAAATTTTAAAACCTTCTCGAGGTATAAGTTTTGATTCCAAGCCCCTCTCGGTTCCTACAAATAAAATATCATTGTTTACATCTCTATCTTTTATCTCGTAAGCTAAACTGATTCCTGGATATATATGACCCCCTGTTCCACCACCCGAAATTATCACCCTCAGTGCCATCGATTACGCTCCATATTCTTTTACTTTATATCGAGAAATATTTAATAGAATTCCCGCGCAAAACATATTTACAATCAAAGATGAGCTCCCATAGCTGATAAATGGTAAAGTAATACCGGTAGTGGGGATCACCTTGGTTACCACTCCAATATTTATAATGCTCTGAAAAACTATCATAGAAGTAATACCTGCAGCCAGTAGCGTTCCAAATTGGTCAGAAGCATCCAAAGCTATTTTAAATCCACGCCACAATAATATTGTAAAGATAAGAATTATTACCACAGTGCCGATAAACCCTAATTCCTCACCAATTATAGAGAAGATGAAGTCGGTATGTTGGTCGGGAAGATAAAAATATTTTTGTTTGCTCTCTGCCAATCCGATTCCAAAAATTCCCCCACTTCCCAAAGCTAATAGAGATTGAATGATATGAAAGCCGCTATCTAAAGGATCTTTCCAGGGATCCAAAAATGAAAGCAATCTCACTCTTCTATATTCTTCTCTTGATAATGCCATAATTCCCAAAGGGATTGCTGCAACTATTAGGGCATAAAGCTGAATCACCCTGGTTCCCCCAACAAATAACATAATAAAAGAAATGCCTAAAACAATTAAGGCAGTACTAAAATCAGGCTCATTCAAAATTAATAAAAACATGACAAACATAATAATTAGAGGAGGCAATACCCCTCTAATAAAGGTTTTTATATCTTCTGCTTGTTTTCTGGTTAAAGACTCTGCCATATATAAGATTAAAGCAAATTTAGCAATTTCGGAAGGCTGAAAAGAAAAAAATCCTATCTTAATCCATCTGCTTGCCCCACCGGCAGTTCTTCCGATACTGGGAATATATACCATCGATAGTAACACAATAGATAAAATTAAGATAGGCAGAGTAAATTTTTTATAATAATGATAATCGGTATATATAGCGAAAAAAAATGCTATTAAAGCTATTATAGCACCTATCAATTGCTTTTTTAAAAAATAATAACTATCTCCGTACCATTTATAAGCCATAATGTAACTTGAACTAAAAACCATACATATACCAATAGCCATAAGTATAATTACTACAATAAAAAGCCATAAATCCGGAGATTTTTTTTCTATTAACATCTCAAATATAACCCCATAATTAGTCGTTAGTGAATAGTCTTTAGTGTTAAATACAGTTTTTCAGTTGACAGTTTTCAGTATAGCAACTAAAAAGTTAAAGCGAAAAACCATAATTCAAAACTAAAAACTTTTCTCTCTTAATTTTGAATTTTAAATTATAGTTTTGCGCTTTGCGCTTTTAATTTTTCGCGATATTCCGAGATACGATTCACGAGATACGATATACGATATACAAACTTGGCTTCTGGCTTCTTTCTCTTATTCACTCGATACTATATACTCGATACTCGATACTAAATACTGGCTATCCCAATAATAGCCAGTATTATTCCCGCTATCCAAAATCTAATAATAATTTTAGGTTCTTCCCAACCACAAAGTTCAAAATGGTGGTGAATAGGACTCATTTTAAAAATTATTTTACCTCTTATTTTTACCGAAACAACTTGAAGTATCACCGATAAAGTTTCAATCACAAATACTCCGCCAATGATCAGTAATATTAATTCTGTTCTGGTAAATATTGCCACTGAAGCGAGTGCACCGCCTAATGCCAAGGAACCAACATCTCCTAAAAATATTCGAGCGGGAAAAAAATTATATACTAAAAAGCCGAGAGATGCACAAGCTACTATCATTGAAAAAAGAACCATCGACCCGATATTTTGAATATAGGCAATGAAAGCAAAACTTAACATGGCAATAATTATCAGGCCAGCTGCCAGCCCATCTAAGCCATCGGTTAAATTAACTGCATTAACCGAACTAACTA
>CAYTVM010000152.1:0-5156 GCA_964441685.1 uncultured Atribacterota bacterium
TCTTCACTCGATACCAGGGCAACGCTGGCCACCTTGTCTTCCGGCGCAAGGCTCTTTACCCTTACCCCTTGCGTGCATCTCCCGGTATGACGAATCTCTTTAACCTGAACCCTACTAACAATTCCCTGTTGGCTGATTAATACTATCTGGTCTTCTTCGCTCACCACGATAACATCTATCACCAAGCCCCTTTCTTCGGTGAGTTTAATCGATCTCAGCCCTTGACTACCTCGTCTCTTAAATTCTCTAAATTCCCTTAAGAGGGTTCTTTTGGCAAATCCTTTCTCGGTAACTATTAATAAGTATTTGTCCGTTTCCGGAGGAACTAAACTAATATTTATAAGAGAATCTTTAGCCCTTAACATGATACCTTTCACTCCAAAAGTGCTTCTCCCCATGGGCCTAATGGGGTCTCCTGAAAAACGGATAGACTTTCCGTGCTGAGTAGTTAAAATAACGTCTTCATTACCCTCGGCAAGTTTTACCCCGATTAATTCATCTTCGGGCAAGAGCCGTATGGCAATAATCCCGATATTTCTTAAGTTAGAAAAACGGGAAAGAGAAACCTTTTTTATCTTCCCTTTTTTAGTAGCCATAAACAGATACTTTTGGTTATTTTCTTCTTTTGATTCTTCCAGCTCATTGCTTTCTATAGGGATAAGTGTGGTAATGTGTTCATCTTTTTCAATGCCTAATAAATTGATAACTGCAACTCCCCGGGAAGTTCTCCCTCCCTCGGGAATCTGATATGCTCTCCTTCTATATACTATCCCTTTGCTAGTGAAAAATAAGATATCATGGAGGTTGGTAGTGACAAACACCTGGTCTACAAGGTCTTCTAGTTTAGTGGTCATTCCGATTTTACCTTTTCCTCCCCTCTTCTGTTTTTTGTAAGTACTTAAAGGAAGGCGCTTGAGGTACCCGTCCTGAGTGTAAGTGATAACAATATCCTCCAGGGTAATGAAATCTTCAATTTCGTACTCCCCTTCTTCTTCTATTATTTTAGTTCTTCTTTCGTCACCGTACTTCTCCTTCATCTCCAATAACTCATCCCGAATGATCAACATGAGCTTCTTTTCATTTTGTAGTATATCTTCTAAATAAGCAATGCGTTTTATTAATTCTAAATATTCTTCTAAAATCTTTTCGGTCTCCAGAGAGGTAAGGCGCTGCAGCCTCATATCTAGGATGGCCTGTGCCTGAATATCGCTCAACCCAAATCTGCTTTTCAATTTATCGTGCGCTGTTTTTACACTATCTGATTTTTTAATAATCTGTACCACTTCATCAATATTAGACAGGGCAATTTTCAGCCCTTCCAAGATGTGGGCTCTTTCTCTGGCTTTTCTTAATTCATATCTGGTTCTTCTTTCCACCACCTCTTTACGGTGGGCCAAAAAGCATTCTAACAGCTCTTTTAAATTAAAGGTTTTGGGGCGACTCTGGGAAATTGCTAAAATATTAATCCCAAAGGTAGTTTTCATTTTGGTATGCTTATACAGATTGTTCAGCACCACATCAACATTAGCGCCTCTCTTTAATTCAATAACTACCCGCATCCCTTTTCTGTCTGACTCGTCCCTTAGGTTGGTAATATCGAGTATCTTTTTATCCTGAACCAGTTGGGCAATATCCCCTATTAAATTTGCTTTATTTACTTGATAGGGGAGTTCTTTGATGATGATGCGGGGATTTTTCTTGCCTCCATTTTTTTCGCCATCTGCCCCTTCGGTAAATACTGCAGCCTGCACTTTTATGATTCCCCTTCCGGTTTCATAGGCGCTTCTTATTCCCGTTCTGCCGCAAATGATGCCGCCGGTAGGGAAATCAGGACCCGTAATTGCTGTCATTAATTTCTGTATGGAAACTTGCGGGTCTTCGATGACCATAATTGCGCCATCAACCACCTCTCCTAAATTATGCGGAGGGATATTGGTGGCCATTCCCACGGCAATTCCTGAAGAACCGTTAAGTAATAGTTGTGGAATTTTTGCCGGTAAAACTTCCGGTTCTTTGAGAGAATTATCATAATTGGGAACAAGGTTAACCGTTTCTTTGTCTATATCAGCCAGCAATTCCTGGGCAATTTTTGACATTCGTATTTCGGTATATCTTTGGGCAGCCGCGGAGTCGCCATCTATCGAACCAAAATTTCCCTGACCATCGACCAAAGGATAACGATAGGAAAAATCCTGGGCCATTCTTACGATGGTATCATATACTGCCATATCGCCATGAGGATGGTATTTACCTATGATATCTCCTACTATTCGAGCCGATTTTTTATAAGCCTTGTCGGGCGTATTGCCCATTTTTTCCATAGAATATAATACCCGGCGATGAACCGGTTTTAATCCATCACGGACATCAGGCAAGGCTCGACCTACTATTACACTCATGGCGTAACTGAGATAAGCTTCTTTTATCTCCTCTCCGACATCAGTGAGTAATGTCCTGCTTGTTTCGGCAAATTCTTCTTCTTCGCGCTCTTCTTTTTCTTCCTCATTATTATTGTCTAAATTGTCTTTTTCTTCTTCTTTCATAATTTACTCATTCTCCAATTTATCAATTGACCAATTAATTTAGCCTTTGGCGTTAAATTCATGCTATCAGTTCGCGGTTTTTAGTTTTTACTAATAAACGCTACACGCTCTACGCTATTAAATATCCAGCTCCTTCACTTCCAAGCTGTGCTGGTAGATAAAATCTCTTCTGGGCTCAACTTTATCCCCCATTAAAACCGTAAACATGGTCTCTGCTTCTAAATTATCTTCCAGCTCTATTTTCTTTAAAACTCTGTTTCCCGGGTTCATGGTAGTCTCCCATAACTGCTCGGGATTCATTTCTCCCAAACCTTTATACCTCTGAATTCGAGGATTGCCGTCTATCTCTTTTAACTTATCGTTTAACTCCTGCTCGTTATATAAATAATAACTCTCTTTATTATATTCAAGTTTATAGAGAGGGGGCTGGGCAATATAAACATTCCCTCTTTCGATTAATGGTTTCATATAACGGAAGAAAAAGGTTAAAAGTAGCGTTTTTATATGGGCCCCATCGACGTCTGCATCAGTCATTATAATCACTTTATAATATCTTAATTTTTCAATATCTAAATCTTCCCCAATGTTTATACCCAAAGCGGTAACCATAGATCTTATTTCATTGTTATCTAATATTTTATGCAAGCGTGCTTTTTCTACATTTAAAATTTTGCCCCTTAAGGGCAGGATAGCCTGAAATCTTCTGTCTCTCCCTTGCTTGGCCGAGCCTCCTGCGGAATCACCTTCTACTAAAAATATCTCTCTGAACAGGGGGTCTTTTTCCGAACAATCAGCTAATTTTCCGGGGAGAGTCCCCAATCCTAATATGCCATTTTTTTGGCGAACTAGATTTCGGGCCTTTCTGGCTGCCTCTCGGGCATTTAAGGCAGAAATGGATTTATCCAGTATCTTCTTACTTACACTCGGATTCTCGTTAAGGAAATTGTTTAGGCCTTCTCCGACAACATAAGATACTACCCCCCTTACCTCACTGTTCCCCAACTTAGTTTTAGTCTGGCCTTCAAATTGAGGGTTTAATAGTTTTACGCTAATTACGGCAGTCAATCCCTCTCTTACATCATCGCCGGAAAGATTGTTTTCGCCTTCTTTTAAAGATGATTTTTTACCGCTAGACAGTAAATTGTTACGGGCATAATCGTTTATTACTCTGGTTATAGTAGCTTTAAACCCTGCTAAATGAGTTCCTCCTTCTTCTGTATTTATATTATTGGCAAAAGAAAGAACGTTTTCTGTATAACTGTCATTATATTGCAATGCGACCTCTACTTCTATATCATCCTTCTTACCAGAAAAAAATATAGGCTTTGGGAACAAAAGACCTTTGTTCTTGTTTAAATGGCTGACAAATTCGCTTATCCCTCCATTGTATTTATAAGAAACTTCCTTGTTCTCTTCCCTTTCATCTTTTAAATTAATCTTAACTCCGGCGTTTAAAAAAGCAATTTCTCTTAACCGGTGGGTAATGTTATCAAACTCAAAGGTGGTATCTTCAAGAATGGTCGGGTCAGGTTTAAAGGTAATTTTAGTTCCGGTACGGGAAGATTTTCCTGTTTTTTTTAAGTTGGATACGGCATCCCCTCTTTCAAATCTCTGAAAAAATATTCCTGAATCTCGACATACTTCTACTTCCAGCCATTCCGAAAGGGCATTTACAACTGAAATGCCTACTCCATGCAATCCGCCGGTGACCCGATATCCACCTCCTCCAAACTTGCCGCCGGCATGGAGTTTGGTTAACACTATAGTTACCGCCGGTAACTTGGTTTCTTTGTGAATGTCAACCGGGATCCCCCGCCCATCATCAGTGACAGTAACGCTGTTATCCTGGTGGATAACCACCTCTATTTTTTTACAATAACCGGCCATCGCTTCGTCGATACTGTTGTCTACTATTTCATCTAAAAGATGATGCAGTCCTCTACTGGAAGTGCTCCCGATATACATGCTGGGCCTTTTTCTGACCGCCTTTAACCCCTCTAAGACCTGTATCTGTTTCGCGGTATATTGATTATCAATATTATTGGTTTTCTTTCCTCTTTTTGGCAATGGTATAAACTCCCATCAAAATGAAACCGCAGCTTTCCGCTACGGTTTTTATTTTTATTTTAAAATTTACTTTGGTTTTAATTATAATTTAAAAATCTGTTTAATTTTACTATATTTAGGGTCTTTTGTCAAAATTCACCCACTATATGTTGTTATATATTAAAAATCTGTTTAACTGCCCTTAGACTGGGAATAGCTTACCTTAAATAGGATGTTAGAAATTATTTCTTCCCCTGCTTCCAGATTGATTTTTTGGATAAGCTCTCCTTTTCTTAAATTCAGTTCATTGGCCCAAACATTGTTTTTTACAGCTAAAAAAAGGCATTTATCCTCTATCTTAATTGGTTGGGAAGATTGAGAAATCTCTTTGCCTACCAGATTTTCCCAATTATGGATTATTTGATACCCTTTTATCTTTTTGCTCCACGTTTTGTCTTCCAAAAATTTTTCCAAGGCTGCTTTAAGGGGAACGATGTCACTTTTTTTCATAAATTAATTACCTTCCCCTCTTTTATCTTAAATATCCTGCTTTTTTCTTTAATATTA
>CAYTVM010000153.1:0-5143 GCA_964441685.1 uncultured Atribacterota bacterium
CAAATTTATTAAAGAAACAAATAGAGGAAGATGTTTTATTAGCCCATAAAATAATTGATAGAAGAAATAATAAAACAGATTAGTATCCAGTATCGATTAAAATCAGTATCGAGTATCCAGTATTGAGTATCAAGTAAAGAGAGAAGAAAAAAGAGAGATAAAAGTAGCTGAAAAAAATAAAAAACTTTCAAGATTTGAGAATCTTGCAAACAAGTTAATTTCTTAATTATATACTTGATACTATTCTTTCTTAATCCTTGTTTTTACTATATACTCGATACTGGATACTTGATACTGATTTAACTTGAAGGCTATAATGGTTTATGATAAAATACTAAAGAAATAATATGATAGTAATTCATAAAGAAACAAAAAATAAAAGGAGAAAATAATATGGTTGTGGTTAAAGAAGAGAAAGAGAAAATAATAGTAAAATATCAGCATCATACTTCTGATACAGGTTCACCGGAAGTTCAAATTGCTTTATTGACTGAAAGAATAAACGATCTTACCGGGCATCTAGTAATAAATAAGAAAGATTTTCATTCAAAACAAGGTTTATTAAAAATGGTAGGTAGAAGAAGAAGATTGTTAAATTATCTTAAGGATAAAGATATTAATAAATACCGACAAATTATTGAAACGCTGAATTTACGAAAATAATAAATTAGCGTTTAGTACCATAATGAAAATGTTTGTTATGTATCTTAATTTTTTAGTGTCGAACTTATTAGAACTAAAATATTTTTAATAAATAAAAGGCCGTACTTATTACCAAATAATATTTATTATATAGTTAACTGTTTTGTGTTGAATTGTTAACTAACTAACCAGGTAACCAATTAACTATATAACAAAATGTATACGCTAAACGCTATACGCTTACAATAACAATGAAGATAAAATATTTAAAATAAATACTACTAGTTTTTCAAAAAATAAGGAGGAAAATAATCATTAATGTTAGAATATAAAGAGATTAAAATTAATTTGAATGGTAAAATAATAAGCATGGAAACCGGTCGAATTGCTAAACAGGCAGCTGGTTCGATTTTAATTAGTTGTGAAGAAACTATCGTATTGGTAACTGCGGCTTCAACTAATGAACCTCGGGAAGGGGTAGACTTTTTTCCATTAATGGTGGATTATGAAGAAAAATTTTATGCTGCAGGAAAAATACCAGGTGGATTTTTTAAAAGAGAAGGTAGGCCGAGTAAAAATGCGATACTAACTTCAAGACTTATTGACCGTCCATTGAGACCATTGTTTTCCAAGGAATACAGAAACGATGTTCAGATCATTGCGACCGTTCTTTCCTATGATCAAAAAAATTCACCGGATGTTCTCGCTCTCATTGGAGCCTCTGCGGCTTTATGGATATCAGATATTCCCCTAAAATGCCCCATTGGTGCTGTCAGGATTGGTTTGGTGGAAAATGAATTTATAGTGAATCCCAGCCCTCAGGAGTTAGAAAATTCTAAATTAAACTTAATTATAGCTGGCACGAAAGATTCAATTATCATGATGGAGGGTGAAGCAAAAGAAGTACCCGAAGAAGATATATTAAAAGCGATAAGTATTGCTCAGGAATCAATTAAAACAATCGTAGAAGGACAAGAAAAATTTGCCGATATTTTGGGAAAATCTAAATTAAAAGAAGAAAAGCAATATTCATTAACAGCAGAATTAGAAGAAAATTACGGTAAAGAAATTAAGAAATACTATGAGAAAGAAATAAAGAAATCCGTCTGTATCAATGAAAAGAAAGAAAGAGAAAATTCATTAGAAGATATATTTAATCAGATTGTTGAAAAATTAGATAGTGAAAAGGAAAATTTATCTCTCTTGAAAAATACCTATGATGAAATTTGTAAAGAAGCTATTCGTAAATTAATAACCCAGGATAAAATAAGAGTAGACGGGAGAAAATTAGACGAAGTAAGGCCGATTAGTTGTGAAACTGGAATACTACCCAGAGTTCATGGAAGTGCTTTGTTTACCAGAGGCCAAACACAAGCTTTAGTCGTTACTACTCTTGGAACAGTAAAAGATAGACAGTTTATAGATACCCTGGAAGAAGAATCCGCAGAAAGGTTTTATCTGCATTACAACTTTCCTCCTTTTAGTGTCGGCGAAGTAAGACCGAGGAGAAGTCAATCAAGAAGAGAGATTGGTCATGGTTCATTGGCGGAAATGGCCTTAAAAGCAGTCATCCCTACAGAAGAAGAATTTCCTTACACTATTCGTATAGTATCCGAAATTTTAGAATCAAATGGCTCTTCTTCTATGGCTTCTGTTTGCGGGGGAAGCCTTTCCTTATTTGACGCAGGCGTTAATATAAAAAGACCTATTGCCGGTATTGCCATGGGATTAGTAAAAGAAGATGAAAACATAGAAATATTAACAGATATTTTAGGTTTAGAAGATCATTATGGAGATATGGACTTTAAGGCCGCCGGAAGCACCCAGGGTATTACGGCTATTCAGATGGATTTGAAAATTGCAGGGATTTCAAAGGATGTAATGCAAAATGTTTTACAAAGATCAAAAGAGGCGAGATTATATATTCTTGAAAAAATGAATAATGCAATATCAAAACCCAGAGAAAGTTTATCTGCTCATGCTCCAAAAATAGTAATTATGAATGTCGATCCAACTAAAATTGGCATGATAATCGGTCCCAGTGGAAAAAATATTAAAAAAATTATAGAAATATCTGGTGCCGGTATTGATATTAACGATGACGGCGTCATATTTATATCTGCAATAGATGATAAATCTTTAAATCAAGCAAAAAAAATGATTGAAGATGTGGTAAGAGAAGCTAAAGTTGGCGAAACATACGATGGAAAGGTAACCAGGACAACTAATTTTGGGGCCTTTGTAGAAATATTTCCTGGTAAAGAAGGGTTGGTCCATATTTCTAAACTATCACATAGACGAATAGCAAAGGTTGAAGATGTCGTTAGAGTCAATGATAATATATTGGTTAAAGTTATTGGCATTGATAATCAAGGTAGAATTGATTTAAGAAAAATGGATACTGATGAAAACAATATTGAAAACGATGATATGAACAAGCAAAATGAAAAATATGATTGATATTTATTGAAGCGGCATGATTCAAAGATAATAAAAACTGGATTTGGTATAGTGAAGAATAATAAAATAGAAATAAAAATAGAAAAAATAAAAGGATGCGAGGATTTACCTTTACCTATTTCTACAAGCGAATTTTCCTCCGGAGTTGATTTATTATCCGCAGAAGCTTCAGATATTATATTAAAACCGAGAAAGATAAAATTGTTTTCCACTGGAATTAAAATGATGATCCCGATAGGTTACGAAGGTCAAATAAGGCCTCGAAGTGGTTTAGCTCTTAAACATGGAATTACTGTTTTAAATACTCCGGGTACTATTGATTCAGACTATAGAGGCATTGTAAAGATAATATTAATTAATTTAAGTGAAGAAGAATTTATTATAAAAAGAGGAGATAGAATAGCCCAATTAGTCATCCAAAAAATATTTTTACCAAATTTTAAACTTGTAGAAACCCTGGATAAAACCGGAAGAGGAGAAGGTGGCTTCGGACATAGCGGCATAGGAACTAGCGTATAGCGTTTAACGTAGAGCGTATAGTATAAGTATCAAGTATCGAGTATATTGTATATAGTTAAGAAAATAAGGGATAGAAGTTGAAAAAGATATCGTCTCAAAGCAACTGACAAAGCGGTAAATCGTATAATTGAATAATGGTTAAAAATAGTATATCGTAAAAAATTTAGGATCAGTAATCGCAGAATTTAGAATAAAAATAAAAATAGGCTAAAAAGGTAAAAAATTACGATATCTTTACTCAATACTGGATACTCGATACTATATAATATTATACTAACGACTAACCTAGGCGGAGGTATTTAATGACCACTGAACTAATCTTTGGCTTAATAGGAGGCCTGGGATTATTTTTGTACGGAATGCAGCTGCTCAGTGATGGCTTACAGAAAGCGACTGGTGATAGAATACAAAAAATTTTAGAATTCTTAACTAAAAAACCAGTTATGGGTATTGTAACCGGGGCTCTAATAACTTCCATTATTCAAAGTAGTAGTGCTACCAGCGTTATAGCGATTGGATTGGTCAACGCAGGTTTATTAAGTTTAAAACAAGCTGTAAGTGTAATAGCAGGAGCAAATATAGGTACCACCGTGACCGCTCAGATTGTATCTTTTCGTTTAGAGCAGTATGCTCTTCCGGCAATCGGAATCGGCTTCATTTTTAATTTTTTAGGCAAAAAAAGAAGTTACAAATATTTTGGCCAAATATTACTCGGTTTTGGTATATTATTTTTAGGTTTATACACTATGTCTCAAGCTGTGAGGCCGCTAAGAAACTACGGTCCATTCTTAAATTTATTAGTCAACATTTCTCACAATCCTTTATTGGGTATTGCGGTTGCCGCCATCTTTACCGCTATCATTCAAAGCAGTAGTGCTACGACTGCAATTATAATTGCTATGTCTATTCAGGGTATAATCGGTATAGAAGCAGCAATCCCCCTTATTTTGGGAAGCAATATAGGAACATGTTTTACTGCAATAATTGCCAGCATAGGTAGCACTATAACTGGAAAAAGGGTTGCTCTATCTCATCTATTTTTTAATATTGGAGGCGTTGTTCTATTTTTATTCTTTTTAAATAAATTCTCTTACCTGGTATCACTGACCGCATCAAGTATCCCAAGGCAAATTGCTAATGCTCATACATTATTTAATATAATTAATGCAATAATATTACTTCCATTTCTTTCTTTATTTGTAAAATTTATAGTGAAAATTTTACCGGGAGAAGATATTGTCATCAAGAAAGGCCCGGTTTATTTAAATAAAGGTATGATAAATACACCTTCCCTTGCTTTAAGCCAGGTAACCAAAGAGTTGGTTAGAATGGGCGAAATGGTGGAAAGTATGTTAAATGGCGTGATAATGTCTTTTATTCAAAATGACCTAAGTATTCTAAAAAATGTATATTTAAAAGAAGATGTGGTAAATACTTTAGAAAAGGAGATTACTAAATATTTGGTTTTAATAGCCCAGAATTCTCTTAGTCCTAAACAATCAAAGAGACTAACCGATTTAAT
>CAYTVM010000154.1:0-5137 GCA_964441685.1 uncultured Atribacterota bacterium
ACTTTTAAACTTTAAATCATTCAAAAAGTGTGCACTTTTAATTTTTAAATGACACCCAAACCGTTCACACTTGACATGATTCTTTCCTTAGATTATAATTACTAAAATATATAAATATTTTGTAAAAAGATGGATTTTTTAAATAAATATAGTATTATATAGATAAAAAATAGAATAAATCTTTTTAAAGTTGATAAAGGCAAACTATCCGAAAGGGTAGGACGCAAAGTAATGGGTCTAAGGCACATAAAATGCTAAGGCAGCCAGGCTACCGACTTTTTTTGTGTCATATGTAAAATTATTATCATACTTAAAATGAAGATGCGACCTCAGGTATGTCCCCTGAGTGTTTTTAATAAACAATATAAAGTGATAAGGAGGAAAAGATGAAAAAATTTATTGTGTTAATTTTAATTTTAGCTTTTTTAATGATTAGTTTCGGTTGTACAACAATTGCCAGTAATGAACCTGCTGGGCCTGCACCGAATGCCGGTGATGGCCTTTCCGATGGTAGTGGACTCAATAATGAGCCATCTGGAGTTGGAGTTACACCTGGGCCTGCACCAAATTCTGGTGATGGCGATCCAGATGGCAGCGGATTTTAAAGTACAGTTTTACAGGTAATGTTATTCAGAAATATCAGAAAATAGATTAGTCCAAAGCTTGGGAGTCGCATCTCAATCCATCTCTAACAGAAATAGTGAAAAATTTAAATAAATATACTTGGAATAGTCATTTAATTTTCAGTTGGAGAATATTCCGTTCCATGAAAAAAACAATTACCCTCCTTTTTATAATAAAAGGAGGGTAATTGTTTTAATGATTCAATATAGTATAAACATAGTTAGCATTATTCTTTCTATTGATTTTCAGGGCAAATCTGAGGCGTCATCTTCAGTTTGCTGATATCATAGCCCCAATCTTCAGATTGTTGAACCAGGCCATCATAAATAGACGGGTCCATCTGAGGCGTCCGGGACAAAATCCATAAGTATTTGTAACTTGAGCCGGTAATCATGGCATAAGTATAATTTTCTTCATCCAGAGCACTGATATTATATTGGCTGGAAATCAAAGGAAAAAAGCTGACTTTCAGACGTGCCGGTTCATTGGGATTAGGCACCCATGCTGTTCCGGTAATGTTGCTCAATTTGCCTTCCGGTGAATCTTTATAACCTTGGTTAAACACTTCTATTTTTCCGTTTTCCAGTAAAGTATAAGTGGCTGTTACACAAACCAAATCTTTTGCAAACCAGGTGGGCAGGCTACTGATTTCATACCATTTACCGGCATATTTTTCCAGATCAACAAAATCAACCACGGGAACTATATCCTTAATCGATTCACCAAACAAGAAACATCCTCCCAACCATAGTAGTAATAAAGGAATCATAATTATTAACATTATTTTTTTCTTCATTTTTACACCTCCTTTCTATACAGAAATATCAATCTATCTGAGGTTGACTGTTTTTATATTATCCTGTTGACATAATTTACAATAATCTGGTGCCAGAGATAGCCATTGTTTATCTTCTTCTCCCTTATTGGGGAAATCTTTAATGACCTCGCCATCCAGCATTTCAACTATCCGATTAGATTTGGCGGCAATATGTCGTTCATGGGAAATGATTAAAAAGGTGGTCCCTGTTTCCTGATTAATTTTTTTCAATAATCCAAAAACTTGATCGGTATTGACTGAATCCAGATTCCCTGTGGGTTCATCAGCTAAAATTAAATCAGGTTCATTAATCAGGGAACGCGCAATGGCAACCCGCTGCTGCTGGCCGCCGGATAAGTTATTTCCTCTGTTATACATTCTGTCCTTTAAACCAACCAGTTCCAGTAATTCTTTTGCCCTTTTCACCTTTTTGGCCGGTGCCAGTTGATGTTTTATCCAGGTTGGTATCAAGACATTTTCCAGGGCTGTAAATTCTTTTAATAAAAAATGAAATTGAAAAATAAAACCGATATGCTGATTTCTGAATTCAGCCAGCTGATTTTCTTTCATCTTTGCAAGAGGAGAACCTTTATAATCAATAGTGCCCGAAGTGGGTTGGTCCAGAGCACCGAGTATGTTTGCCAGAGTGGTTTTTCCGCATCCGGAGGGACCGATCAGGGTGATAAATTCATTCTTTTGAATCTGTAGGTTAACATCTTTTAAAGCCATGGTCTTAATGGCCTGACCATAAGTTTTTCCAATTCCTTTTGCTTCCAGTAATATGTTTTTTTCAGGCATTTCTGATCACCTCGATGGGATTCATTTTCGCCGAGGTGTTGGCCGGGATTACTGCCGATACAATTCCGGCAATAGTCGTCACAATGACAACCAGAATCATTTGGGAAGGTCTTATTTCAATAGAGAACACACTAACAAAAGTTGTAAAAGACCTCACCAATATGGCACCCAATGAAGCACCCAGCAAAGCACCGAGCAAGCCGAGAATACCTCCCTGAAATATAAAAATCATTCGAGCTCCGCTATTTCTGATCCCCAGGGCTTTTAAAATTCCCAATTCTCTTGACCTTTGAATAACCGAGATTCCCAACACGCTGGAAATACCCAGAGTAACCGCCAGCAGGACAAAAATTTGAATGATATAATTGGAAAAACTTTGACTGCTTAAGGCATTCAGCAGCTGAGCGTTTTGCTCTTTCCAGTTATCAATCTTCAGTCCTGTTAATTGGTTGGTTAATTCACTGCTCATCTTATCGGCGGCAAAAACATCTTCAATTTGCAATTCAATTTTAGAAATATAGTTCTCTTTATCCAGTAATTTTTGTGCTCTTTTTAAATCGATAAAAATCCAATTACGATTAATAGACTTATTTTCAAAGTCGAAAATACCTTGAATGCTAAATTTTTCCCGGACATTATTGGCCAGTGCAATCACCACAATATCTTGGGGATTTAATTTGAAATCTTCTGCCAGGTCTTTACCGATAAGAATTTGATTACCTTCCAGGACATCATCTCCTTTTATGATGCGTTGGGATATTTGATAAATTTGGTTCGCTCTTTCCAATTCCACACCTCTTAGAAGAATGGGAGTATCTTCTCCTCCTTTGACTAAAAATCCATTCCCATCCAGAACCGGAGAAATGGCGGTGAATTGATTTTTTCGTACCAGATAATCCAAAATCGGACGCCAATCCTGAAAATCAGCAGATTCTTCCAATTGATTTTCAATAATACCAAAGCGGGAAGTTTCTTTAATATCCTTAAAGACATCACCGCTTTCGCTAATGGTGATATGAGCACTGTTTCCCAATGTCTGTTCGATGAGGTTAAACTGTAAACTGGTAATAATAGCACCTATAAAAATAATGACAGATACACCAACTGCAATACCAACAACAATAAATAATGATTGGTTTTTTCCTTCAAATAAAAATCTTAAGGCAACGCGTAAAGAAAATAACATTATTCCATCACCTTATTCCGCCAATATTACTTTCATCCCTGTTTTCAATCCTTCCGGCTCTAAAATAATTTCATTCGGGAGAATGCCTTCTATAATTCTGATTTCCTGTGCATTAGGATTATCAATCTTAATCTTTTTTTTCTGAACCAAATTGTCCCGGTAATAAAAAACAAAATAATCATCATTTTCCTGGAATACAAACATTTGGGGAATAACCAGGGAATTGGGATATTCTTTGGAGATAATTTCACATCGAACTGTCAAATTCTTAATTAAAAAATCTTCATCTTCAATTAATTTTACATGAATCTTGACCGTTCCTTTATCCGGGTCAACCGAATATGCAATATAATCAATATAGCCCTGGATTTTATTTTCCGGGGCAAATTCGGTTGATATCGAAACGGTTTGATTCAGGATGATTCGGGGAAGGTTTCGCTCATCCAGTTCAATTTCCACATATTTGCTATCTTGCTTGGCAATAGTAAAGAGGCCTTCTCCAATCATGGCATATTCTCCTGGAGACTTGTATTTCTGAAGGATAATGCCATCCAGAGGAGAAAGAATGGTATGTTTTTTTAAATTATTCTTGAGTAAATCAATCCGGGCTTGCGCCGCTTTCATCTCTGCCTGAGCGGTTTCTCTTTTTGCTCCTCCTTCCGCACATGATTCCATAAATTTCTTTTGAATCAAGGTATTGGATTGCTGAAGTTCCAATTGATGTTTTACTTCCTCCAATTTTTCCAGGGAGATGGCTTTTTGGTCGTAAAGTGTCTGATACTTTTCTGCTTTTTTTTGAAGTTCGTCTTCTGACAGTGTGGCCTGGTGATATTGTTCCCGAGAGGTGGGGCAGGTGGTGTTGACAATTTCATCATATCTTGATTGAGCCAAAGTATAGCTGGCTTCCGCCTGTTTTAGATCCAGATTAACATCCGTGTTATCGAATTTTAGTAAAGCCTGTCCTTTTTTAAATGTATCACCTTCATCAACATAAACATCGACAATTTTACCCGACACTTCCGTCTTCACTTCAGTTAAACCTTCCAGAAGAACCGTTCCGCTAGTTAATATTTTTTCAAAATAATTCACCTGCTCAACCTTGGTAAAATTCACTTCTTTTGGGGTAGAACGTTGGTAAAAATAAAATGCACCTAGAGCAATGATTAAAATAATGAAGATAATCAGGATTTTTTTCACTGGAAACCTCCTTAACTCAATGATCATTAATGAGGCATAAAATAAATTGATTTATTTAATTTTAAATCTTTTCAACTTATTTGGCAAGCAAATGGGTATTTATTGAAAATAGGGTATGCATGAGGCTCAACATGTAGGAGGAAATATTTTAATATTTAGCATCAATTTATTTTAAATTGAAATTTTGTGTTCTTTCCTAAAAAGAAGGATTTTTAAAAGCTTATGATGTATATTACAAATATGGGCAAAATTTATTACATAAGTGTGACAGGTAACGGTTCTTTCAGGGAGATAGCTGAATTTTAACTATTAATCGAGGGATGGTATCGAGGATAAAAGTGTGAGAAACCGCCCCCTGTCATATATGTTACACGATACCCTCTATATTGCTTAAACGGGGGAATATTTATTTTATTACGTTACGAATATAAATTTAGGAGGCACTTATTATGAGTCAAGCAGAAATTTATTATTTTTCAGGAACAGGCAATTCCTTACATGTGGCAAAAGAACTT
>CAYTVM010000155.1:0-5090 GCA_964441685.1 uncultured Atribacterota bacterium
GTAAGACTCTATGCTGCTATAAACGTGTAAGGTATGCGGTGCTATGTAACAACTAACGACTAAATTACTTATTTATCTCATATATTATACGTAATCCTTGCAAAGTTAAAAAGGGATTGATTTTATCAATTAACTTACTTTCATTTCCCATCAATTCTGCCTTGCCACCAGTAGCTACTACTAAAGAATCTTCTCCTAATTCTTCCCTAAACCGTCTAATTAATTCATTAGTTAACCCTAAATAACCAAAAAACATTCCCGATTGCATTGCGGTAATAGTATTGCTACCTATGGAATGTTTGGGTTTTATAAATTCTATTTTAGGTAGCTTAGCTGTCTTTTTAAACAGAGCCTCTGCAGAAATTTCTATTCCGGGAGTAATCGCCCCGCCCAAATAAATTCCCTCCTTATTAACTGCACAAAATGTAGTGGCTGTTCCAAAATCTACAATTATTACCGGCCCACCATATAATCTATAAGCAGCAATGGCATTAACAATTCTATCTGCCCCCACTTCCTTGGGATTGTCTGTTTTAATGTATATTTCAGTTTTTATCCCTGGTCCTACAATAATAGGAGATACTTTAAAATAATCCACAGACATCTTTTTTAATATCCAGGTGACAGGAGGAACAACACAAGAAATAACTGTTGATTTAATGTCTGAAAAGGATAAATTAGAATCGGAAAGTAAGCTCTTAACTAACATTCCATATTCATCCTCCGTTTTATTCAGATCAGTAGAAATTCTCCAATGGCCTAATAATTTCTCTTCCTTGTATACTCCTATTACCGTATGGGTATTACCTACATCAATGACTAAAATCATCATATTTCCTCCCCCTAAAGATGTATCTCTTTCATTCCCGCGAAAGCGCTAATTTAACTTTCTTTTAATGAATAATTCAAAAAATCTTTGTCTCTCGAATCATTATACTTAACTAAAGTAAAAAGCAGAGGAAATTTTGCTTTCCTCCGCTCTATAATCTCTTTAATAACTAGAATAACCAGCCCTTTTTAAAGCTTTTACTAATATAAATATCAATAATATTGCTACTACCACTTCCGGAGTACCTTGAACTCCTGCAATGCTGGCACTTACTTTTAGCGGAAGATATCCTCTTAAGGTAGCCAGTCCCAATACTCCAATAGTGTTGGTTAGAGTTCCTAAAGCCGCCGCAATAGCACTGTTCTTCCAGAGATATTTGTAAGAATAATAAGCTGTTACTCCGATAAATATTCTAGGTAAAATAGCGATTAAAGGGTCAGCAAATATGGGGTTAGTAGCATTTAAAAAACTATAAATTCCGAAGATTAATCCTACCATAGCACCTACTATCGGGCCTTCGAGTATTCCTCCTAAAATTGCCGGAATATGCATAATGGTAGCATGACCAGCCGGGGTAGGAACAGGGATAAATCCTAACCTGGTTACTCCTAAGATGATAGCGATTGCCCCCAGCATGCCGGAGATAGCCAGTTGCCGGGTAGTAAGTTTAAAACCTGATGAAGCAGAACCTCTATTCATTTTTTTCACCTCCGTTCTAGTTCCCTTATGAGATACCAGACGAAATACTATTACTTTTTTACTTCTGGTCTTGTTCCTATGAAAGATACAAGCTCTCGGATAAAGACATATTTTTACATCCATAGTGTAAAATACTTTAATAAATATGTCAAGTTAAAAAGTTAACCAAAGATACCTAGCATCTTTGGTTAACTTTTTAACTTATAAATTTATTTGGTATTCTTTAATTTTGTTTTGCAGGCTTCTGCGGCTTATACCTAAAAATTCAGCCGTATGGGTACGATTGCCTTTATTTTGGATTAAATATTTAATAATTAATTCTTTTTCTAAATCTTTTATAGTTCCCTTTTTTTCAAACTTTCTTTCGGGTTCTATAAAACTAAAATATTTCTCATCGATCATTTCAGCTCTTGCCATAATCATACTTCGCTCAATAATATTTTCCAATTCTCTTATATTACCGGGATAATCATAATCCAGTAGTAATTCCATAGCTTTTAAAGAAACTTTTTCCACTTTCTTATTTAATATTTTATTATATTTAGCGATAAGATGCTCCACAATTAAAGGTATGTCCTCTTTCCTTTCTCTTAAAGGAGGAACATCTACACTAAAAACATTTAGTCGATAAAATAAATCCTCCCTAAACCTTTTTTCTTCTACTTCTTTTTTTAAATCTTTATTAGTGGCTGATAATATTCTTACATCAACTTTAATACTCCTTGAACTTCCTACCCTTTCAAACTCCCTTTCCTGTAAAACTCTAAGTAATTTTATTTGGATAGCGAGGTCCATCTCCCCAATTTCATCTAAAAAAATAGTGCCTCCATTTGCCATTTCAAAACGACCTATCCTTTTAACAATAGCTCCGGTAAAAGAACCTTTTTCATGTCCAAAGAGTTCGCTCTCTAAAAGGTTTAAAGAGAAAGCTGCACAATTTACCACTACAAAGGGGCTATTTTTACGCAGGCTGTTTTTGTGTATTGCTCGGGCTATCAATTCTTTTCCGGTACCACTTTCACCGGTGATGAGCACAGTAGCAGTAGTGGGAGATACGTTTTTCACCATTTCTAGAACTCTATTTATAGAATTACTCTTTCCTATTATTTCATCAAAGTTAAATCTCTTCTCTTCTTCCTCTCGATAGTAGATGTTTTCCACTTCTAATTCATATTGCTTAATTGCCCTATTAATGATAATTTTTAGTTCTTCAATATCAAAAGGTTTTACTAAATAATCCAAAGCCCCTATTTTCATGGCTTCCACCGCTTCGGAAATACTCCCATAAGCAGACATCATAATAATCGGTAGATTTAAATCACTTTCTCTTATCTTCTTTAGGATTTCTATACCATTTAAACCGGGCATCTTAAGATCTAATAATGCCAAACTGTAATTTTCTTCCTGTAATCTCTTTAGAGCTTCTAAGCCATTATCAGCTTCTTTGACTGTAAATCCCTCCGGAGATAATACCCGGGTTAACATTTTTCTTATACTTTGCTCATCATCGATTACCAATATTTTTCTCAAAATTACTTCCCTCCTTTTTGAGGCAGAAAAATAACAAACTTTGTTCCTTCGCCTTCTTTAGATTCAACTTTAATTTCTCCCTGATGAGCCTCTACCAGCTTATATACTATAGAAAGGCCCAACCCGGAACCTTTATCTTTAGTGCTAAAGAAGGGGTCAAATATTTGAGTAAAATCTTTTTCAGGAATACCAATCCCGCTATCTTCAATAATTAATTTTATAGCTGGTTCTCCCTTTAAAAGAGTTTTTTCAGTTTTAATTTTAATTTCCCCTTTGTTAGAAATAGCCTGAATAGCATTAATAATTACATTCATTAAAATCTGCCTTACCTGGTCTTCATCGGCTTGAATTTCAGAAATATCTGGAGAAAGTTCTGAACTAAAGTTGATCTGCTTATTTTTTGTCTCTAATTTAAACAATTCAGTAATCTTTCCTATTAAATCATTTAAAGAAAAACGGGTTAAGTTTGGTTTTTGCAATTTGGCGAAATCTAAAACCTGAACCACTAATTTATTTAATCTATCTACTTCCTGAATAATGGTATTTAAGTCTTCTTTTCTTTCATCGGTCTTAGAGAATGAATTATAAACAAACTGTGCTAACCCTCTGATTGAGCTTAAAGGATTCCTGATCTCATGGGCAATCCCGGCAGATAATTTACCAAGAGCAGATAATCTTTTATGGCGTGCTACCTCTTCATTTAGATCTTTGATCTCGGTTATGTCTCTTATCACCGCTACTACACCGGTTATTTCTCCGGATTCATCGGCTAAAAATGAGGTGTTCAGGTCTAATATTTTTTTCTTTAATCCCTTTTCTTCTAAAATGATTTCCTGAGTAATATTTTTTTTCTCTAAAAGACATTCCTTAAGGAGACATTTTCCGTTAATATTTAAATTCAATACTTCCTGGCAATCTTTGTTTAATACTTCTTCCTTCTTTTTATCAAAAATTTCTTCACTCTTACGGTTAAAAGTTTTAATATTGCCCTTATTATCTACCGAAATTACCGCATTATCCATCGTCTCTAATAATTTTGAAGTATATATTTTCATTTCATTCAAGGTTTTTTTGACGATATAGGTCTCTTGTAATTTAAAAATTACATAAATCCCGAATAACACCAGGGCCATTATAATACTGTAATTTAAAATTATTCTTCTTCTGGTTTGGCTCAAGCGATTATAATATTCTTCTAAGTTTACTCCTATCACCAAATAACTATTTCTAATAGGCAATATTTTCCAAATATCTAACTGATTGTTAACATCAATATTGAATGGTTTTATTACTTGAAGTATTCTATTACCTTTTTTATCTTCAGTATTTATAAAATTAATTTTACCGATTTTAGAAATGTTTATTATATTTTGCCATCTTTCTTCTTCGGTGCTGATTAAAATTACCCCTTTATCGTTGCAAATATCAATATAACTTACCCCTTCTTTTTTTAAAAGCACTAAAATTTCTTTTAAAGCATTCTCACTTAAGATAAACCGAGGACCAACAGCCTGGATAGAAAAGGCAATATTTAATCCCTCAGAGCGAGCTAATTCCCATAAGTAATTTCTTTCTCTTTGTACTTCATTATAGGTTAAAGAACCAAGTAAAAGAACAAGAAGTAAGATAATAATTAAGGCTAAAATAATATTTCTTTCTCGAAAAGGAAATGATTTAAATATTTTATGATCTTTATCTTTTTTCAACTTTAAAAAACCATCTTTTTATAAATTTTAAATATTTAAGAAGACACGGCAAAACCTTATCTCTACATTATTTCGCTTTCGCGAGGGTAAACTCTCGTAAAAATCCATTTTTTTAACAGGTAGCCTGCCCTCGTGGAAACGGGGGGATACTCTTGTTCTACAATTAGGGGCTCGATTCATCGAGCCCCTACAAATCACTTATTAGAGTTTTCTTATGACTTCTACATTCTAACTTATTTAGTCAATCTTATCTACTTTTATTGGCACATAGTAAGTATGTTGATTACGAAAAACCAATAACAGTAGTGTATCTCCTGGTTCTAATT
>CAYTVM010000156.1:0-5019 GCA_964441685.1 uncultured Atribacterota bacterium
CAGATTGGTGAATGTGGCAAAGAAAAAGTGAGTATAGCAGGCAGGTTAATGGCTTTAAGGGCACATGGAAAGGCTGTATTTGCTAATATTGAAGATATAAGTGGCAGAGTCCAAATATATATAAAATCAAATAAAGTTGGAGCAGATGCTTTCAAACTTTTTAGTAAAATTAGTATTGGGGATATTTTGGGACTTTCAGGCCTGATTTTTAGAACTCAAACTGGTGAAATTACTGTATTTGTTGAAGAATTTACTCTTCTATGTAAGTCTGTGCGCAGTTTACCCGAAAAATGGCACGGGCTAAAAGATGTGGAGATAAGATATAGAAAAAGATATTTAGACTTGATAGTAAATCCTTTAGTTAGAGATATTTTTATTAAAAGGAGCAAAGTACTACAATCCATAAGAAATTTTTTAGATAATAGGGGCTTTTTAGAAGTCCAAACTCCCATCATGCAGCCTATCCCTGGTGGGGCGACAGCACGACCCTTTATTACTCATCACAATACTTTACATAGGGATTTATATTTAAGAATTGCCACAGAATTATATTTGAAACGTTTAATAGTTGGAGGCTTAGAAAAAGTATATGAGTTAGGTTGTGATTTTAGGAACGAAGGTATTTCCACCAAACATAATCCTGAATTTACTATGTTGGAGTTATATGAAGCATATGGTGATTACCATAGCATGATGCAAATTACCGAAGAATTGATAGTATATGTACTGAAAAATGTTTTAGGCTCTTTGGAAATTGAGTTCCGGGGAAATAGAATTGATTTTACTCCTCCCTGGAAAAGAATAAGCATGCATAAAGCAATAGAAGATGCAGTTGGGATTCGGGTAGATAAAATATCTCCAAAAGACTTTAGTAAAGTTGTAAAAGAATACAACTTGAATATAAGGGGCAGTATAAATAGAGGTGAAATTATCAATGAACTTTTCGAAAAATTTATTGAGCCGACCTTGATTCAACCAACTTTTGTTATTGACTATCCTCTCGAAATTTCCCCCCTATCAAAACAGAAGAAAGACAACCCGGAATTAGTGGAGCGTTTTGAGCTGTTTGTTAATTCAATGGAATTAGCCAATGCTTTTTCCGAATTAAATGACCCGGCAGAACAGAAACGCCGATTTGAAGAACAGGTAGCCAAAAGAGAGGCAGGAGATATGGAAAGTCATTTTATGGATGAAGATTATATTGAAGCCTTAGAATATGGTATGCCTCCTACCGGTGGTTTGGGGATAGGCGTTGATAGATTAATCATGTTACTTACTGATTCTGATTCAATTAAAGAAGTCATCCTCTTTCCGCAGTTGAAATCAATAGAATAAAACTGTATATAGTGAAAAATAGCGTATAGCGTTTAGTGTATAGGATATTAGTTACCCAGTTTATCAGTTAAGAAACAGGTTGCAGGTTGCGAGTTTCATGTTTTAAAAGGCTTTTATAATAAATTGATAACTGATTTTCTTTATCTAAAAACCAGTTTTATATCTTGCATCTTTTAAAGCTGTAAACAGATAACTGAAAACCTAAATTTATACCAATGACTAAACTAATCGTTAAATTGGAGAATCAGCTAATTAGCTAATTGATAAATATGAGATTAGATAAATTTTTAAAAGTAAGTAGATTAATAAAAAGAAGAACAGAAGCAAAAAAAGCCTGTCTGGCCAAATGTATTAAGATTAATAACCGAATTGCCAAAGCAGGGGATGAAATTAAAATTGACGATAAAATTAAAATTAACCTGACGACCAAAATTATTCAGGTAAAGGTTTTGGAAGTTCCTTTAAAGAATATTCAGACAAAACAAGCCATTACTATGTATGAGATTTTAAAGGAAATTAAAAAGGAAGAAGATTGATGGCTAGAATTTAAATTAAGATTGAAGTATATAGCACGTAGTATTATAGTAACAGAGATAAAAGATAAAGTTCAAGAATTTGAAGTAAAGACTTGATTTATCTCGTAAGAATCAAGGAAAATAGGCTTAGAAAAATGGAAGAAAAAATGAAAGAATTATCAGAAAAAATAATAAGACTATTGGAAGAGAAAAAAGTCCAGGAAGTAAAAGTAATTATTAGCGACCTCTATCCTACAAAGTTTGTCGAGGTAACCGACTATTTATCATTAGAACAAACGATTGGAATATTTAAATTAATTAAAGATGATGAAAAAATTGCTGAACTACTTTCAGAATTGAATTCTGAATTACAATCTAATATTATGGAAGCTCTGGGCAAGGAGAAAGCTTCTGATATTTTAGAAGAAATGGATACTGATGAAGCAGCAGATTTTTTGGGGGAGATAGCTCCTCAGGAATCCCGTGAATTATTGGATTTGATGTCTAAGGAAGAAGCTGAGGGAATAGAAGAATTATTAAGATATGAAGAGAATACTGCTGGAAGTATAATGAATAATGAGTTTGTTGCTCTTCCTGAATATCTTGCTGCCGAGGAAGCAATAAATAAGATTAGAGAACTTAGTCCGGAAGCTGAAATAATTTATTATGTTTATATTGTTGATAAAAGAGAGAAACTAATTGGAGTCATTTCTTTACGAGATCTAATTATGGCTGATCCTAAAGCAAAAATATCAAAATTTATGGAAGAAGATGTCGTTAGTGTTTTAGATACTGAGGACCAGGAAACAGCAGCCAGGATAATTGCTGATTACGATTTTTTAGCTATTCCAGTTATTAGTAGGAAGGGAACTTTATTAGGTATTATTACTGTTGATGATATTATCGATGTATTAGAAGAAGAGGTTACCGAGGATATTCATACGATGGTTGGTTCATCCGAGGTATATGAAGATAAACTTATAAAAGCCAGTCCCTCAACCAGAGCGAAGGCGCGACTTCCCTGGTTGTTTGTCTGTATGGCGGGAGAAGTACTTTCAGGTTTAGTAATAAAGTTTCATTCTGATATCTTACAAACTGTAATGGCGATGGCTTTTTTTATTCCGGTAATTATGGCTATGGGTGGTAATGTAGGCGCTCAATCTTCAACCATTACAGTTCGTGGTTTAGCTACTGGCCAGCTTAGAATAAATGAAATATGGTATAACATTTGGACCGAAGCCAAGGTCGGTTCTTTAATAGGAATAATCGTTGGGATACTTATAGCTTTAGTAGCTTTTATCTGGCAGGATGATTACGTATTGGGACTGGTAATTGGATTATCATTATGTTTAACTATGATAACAGCAGCCACGATTGGTACCTTATTGCCTTTAATATTTACCAAGATTAAGGTTGATCCGGCAATTTCTGCCGGTCCTTTTATCACTACAATAGTAGACGTAGGCAGCTTATTAATATATTTTAGCCTAGGTAGCTTTTTATTTGAATTTTTTAGTTGATAAAAATTATATTTTAATTAATCTAACATATTACCATGATATAAATTTATTCAAAATAAAGAGAGAAGGGAGAAAAATAAGATGAGTGAAATATTTGATGTGTATGCGAGAGAAATTTTAGATTCAAGAGGAAATCCCACCGTGGAAGTGGAAGTAGAATTGGAGAGTGGAGTTATAGGTGTAGCTCAGGTTCCCTCTGGCGCTAGTACCGGAGTACATGAGGCTATTGAATTAAGAGATAATGACCCAAAGAGATATTTAGGTAAAGGTGTTCTTAAGGCAGTCGAGAATGTGAATGAAATTATTGCCCCTAAAATTATGGGATATGATGCAACAGATCAATTATTGATTGATAGACTACTAATTGAACTTGATGGTACTTCCAATAAAAGCCGTTTAGGAGCTAATGCTATTTTGGGGGTATCTTTAGCTACAGTAAAAGCAGCAGCTGATTTTTTTGGATTACCCTTATATTGCTATATTGGAGGCGTTAACGCTAAAGAACTTCCTGTCCCCATGATGAACATATTAAACGGAGGTAAACATGCAGATAGTGGAGTAGACTTACAGGAATTTATGATTATCCCAGCCGGTGGGGCTAATTTTAGAGAAAGTCTTCAGATGGGAGCGGAAACTTTTCATACTTTAAAAAAAGTATTAAAAGGAAAAGGATATAATGTGGCAGTAGGGGATGAAGGTGGATTTGCTCCAAATTTAAAATCCAGCGAAGAGGCAATCCAATTAATAGTAGAGGCAATTAAAAAAGCAGGCTACGAGCCAGGTAAGGATATTTTTATAGCTTTAGACCCTGCAGCTTCAGAATTATATCAAGATGGAAAATATGTATTATCTCGAGAAGGGACGGTCAGAACTTCCGATGAGATGATAGATTATTATACTGAGTTAGTAAATAAATATCCTATTATTTCTATAGAAGACGGTCTTGCGGAAGATGATTGGGATGGATGGCAAAAACTTACTCAGAAATTAGGTCATAGAATACAAATCGTGGGAGATGATCTTTATGTTACTGATAAAAAGAGACTTTGTCGAGGGATTGAATTAAAAGCCTCTAATTCAATTTTAATAAAATTAAATCAGATTGGAACCCTAACTGAGACTTTAGATACTATTGAAACAGCAAAAAGAGCGGGCTTTACTGCGGTCATTTCTCATCGTTCCGGAGAAACGGAAGATACAACTATTGCGGATTTAGCTGTAGCAACTAATATTGGACAGATTAAAACTGGTTCTCTTTGTAGAACTGACCGAATTGCCAAATACAATCAATTACTACGCATTGAAGAACAATTAGGAGAGTCATCAATTTACCGTGGAAAGGCAGTATTTAATATAAAATAAAATGATATCAATCAGGTCAATATTTCATTCGAAAATAGTTTGGGCTATAATTTTACTTTTAATATTGTATATAGTTTTTTTATTTTCGGATAAATATGCCCGAACATTACAATTAAGAGAAGATATTAAAAAATTAGAATCAGAGATAGAAGAATTAAAAATGAAAAATAATAATTTATCAGAAGAGGTGGAATCATTAAAATCTGATAAGTCTGTAGAAAAAATTGCCCGAGAAGAATTAGGTCTTACTAAACCTGATGAAATATTGATTAAAGGTATTGAAAAAT
>CAYTVM010000157.1:0-5017 GCA_964441685.1 uncultured Atribacterota bacterium
GGTGAATAAAGTGCCAGGCACCTTTAGGCAACTTTCCTATTCCTGCCACCTGTTTTTTGAGTAAGAGCGGACATCCAGATGTAAGAAGTGCTTCTTTTCGTAGAACCCGATCCCGCTAAAGTCCATTTCTTCAATATAACCCAAAAGCTCGATTAAATTAACATCCTTTACCTCGATATCTGCGGCCAGTCCGATCAGATGATAGCTCTATATTTATGTAGACCCATTAAAGCGGTTGCTGTATTATAGACATCTCGCTACAAAACAGCAGCCTTGATCTTACCGCAATTCTTAATTGACACAATATGCTTCGATATTCGAGTTGGTGTCTAGAACTAATCTTTATTATAGGCTTGAGTCATTGGGAACGGTTATGACTGTGGTCATTTATTTCTTATTATCCTCTCTCCCTTGAAGGGAGAGAATTATAGTATGAGGAGGGTGAAGGTTGTTTATCATGACAAGCTTTCAAAGGAAGCGTGGCAATCTCTTCCTAAAAACCAATAACTTTCTTTAAAAGAAAGAAGGACTTTTAAAACTTAACACGTATATATAATATATAGATATATGTGAAATATACTACGTTGATAAATATTTTATATGCTGAATTTAAATAAATCTAATATTGTAACCTATATGAAGGTAACAGGAGAGACCTTTTCTTTTGGTTACCAACTTCGGGAGCTCGCGAAAGGTTATATGTCTGTGTTTACATTGTTGGTTCGCTGGCAAGTGATTTTCTATTGATAAAAAAAGATCCCGAATAATTAAATCAAAGAAGCAAAATACAGGAAGGAATAAAAAATTATGATAAGTAGGTTAGTCGTGTGATGTTTTTAAATTGGATAAAAAATTATACATCAGGGGGTGATAAGTATGGACAAAGTCATTAGTGAACTAAATCAATATTTAGCAAGTACTGATTTTAAGAGTTCAGTTATTTCTATTCGACATTTGCCAGATTTACAGTATGAATTGGAAAATAGTCTCGAACAAGGAGTCTTAGATAATGATTCTTACAATGAAGTCCTATCGCGTTATAATTTATATTTTAATTTTGAACCCCCGGCCGATTTTCCCATGGCTAAATCGATAATTATTACCGCTGCATTACAACCTAAAATCAATGTTAAATTTAAATTATCTGACAAAGCATATTGTGTTATTATTCCGCCTACCTATTCAGACAATACAGACAAAGAAGTTTCAGACATCATCTCACCCTATTTAGAAAAGTACGGTTATAAAATAGTTGCTCTAAAGCTTCCCGTAAAACTTCTTGCAGTTCACAGTGGATTGGCAAGTTATGGAAGAAATAATATTGCGTATATAGACGGATGGGGAAGTTTTTTAGGTTAAAGGCTTTTTTTTCTGATATTCCATGTATAGAGGATAATTGGCAAGAAATCAGAATGATGGAGTCCTGTAATAAATGCGTTGCATGTATAAATAAATGCCCAACCGGTGCCATCCATCAGGATAGATTTCTGATAAGTGCGGAAAAATGTTTGATTTTCTTTAATGAAAAATCAGACAATTTTCCGGAGTGGGTTAACCCAGCATGGCATAATTGTCTTATCGGTTGTATGAGATGCCAGGATATCTGTCCGGCCAATAAAGAATATACTAGATATATTGCTTCAGGAAGAGAATTTTCAGGGGAAGAAACTCTGAGGATACTTAAAGGGGCTTCGAAAGATAAACTTCCTCTTGATACAATTGAAAACTTAAAAAACCTTTGCCTGTTAGATGAGTATAATATACTTCAAAGAAATTTAGAAATGTTAATAAGAAAAAATGGGGGTCTATAATTAAAAATATATTCCCACGAAAATGGGAATCCATTTTTGTTACTAATCATTGAATGGAATTATAAAAATAAAAGAAATAATATTTTTATAAAGTTGTAAAGTCTGAACTCAAATCTTATTTAAGAACATTTTATTAGGAGATAAAATTGAAAAAACAGTTAAGATATTGGTATATACAATGATGATCACAACATTAATCATACCTGGATTTATCCAAGCTAATTTAGGTGACGAGCCAGATTGCATTACCCATGTTGGGTATGGAAAGAATGCAGATTTGCCCGGATTTTTTTATCAGGATTCAAAAGGTTCAGTATGTATTCCGTTTATCCAAACCAGTCAACAGCCACCCAAAGGCTATCAGGGGGAAGATTTTTATGCTGAAGAGTTCACTGATGCTAAAATCAAGAAAAAATGGCAAGAATTTTCACAAGACCCCGATGCCGCCAGGCCAATCATTGAGCTTGCCAGGAGTTTTTCTCTTAGCGAGTTTAGAAATACTGGAACCGTGTCTCCAATCGGAAAAATTGAACCTAATGAAGCTGTGAACCTGGCAGACATCCGCCGACCAGCATTTTTTGGGCAATCTGTTTATAATGAAAACATTGCGAAAGTTGATGATAAAACCTACATTGTTGAATTTACCGTTCCCAGAGATACGTACGAACGAATTCATTTAAAGCTATACACGCTGATCAAACTGCGAGGATGGTTTATTGAAGGGGAAGGTATCCTAGACAATACCGGGAACAAGACGCATGCTATAGCTATTATCATTGGCGGAAGAAGTATAGAAACGACAGCGATTCATCACCCGGATGATCCCCTGTATGTATATGATCCGGAGACCAAAAAATACCAAGGTATCTCTTATCCAAACGAGCAAGGGAGAACAGAAAAGTGGGGTTTACGGCAATGGCGAGAGTATTTATATGCTCTCAATCAGTCCGGGTTTGATGTACTGACCATAGATAAGAGAGGGCATGGGATATCAGGTGGATTATGTGCTTCAGATACCGGGGAACAAGCTGAGGATCTGTTTAGAATGCTCGATCAACTCGAGACAGGTAATGGATTAAGCATATTAACTCCGACTGGTGAGCTCCTTATTGGAGAGCAAACTGCCGGGAAACTTCTCCGAGGAGAGCAGGCCAGAAATGTCCCTGTAATCATCGGAGGGGCCTCGCAAGGATCGATGGTGACAGCCTGGGCGATGCAGAAGAATTTTGCTGAATTTTATCCTTACAACCACCCCGAGGGAAAGTATACTTCCGCATATAAGTATAATATTAAGGGCATTTTAATGCTGGCTGATTTTACTGCCGGGAT
Organism: uncultured Atribacterota bacterium; assembly: GCA_964441685.1. Lineage (GTDB taxonomy): Bacteria > Atribacterota > Phoenicimicrobiia > Phoenicimicrobiales > Phoenicimicrobiaceae > Sediminicultor. The sequence goes on from CAYTVM010000157.1 coordinate 3,141, forward strand.
TGGATATGCGGAGCCTGTTTATACACTCCTGGAGGGATGTCTGCGGACCATGGAGAACGTTATGTTTCTTCCGAGTTCAGAAATTTTAACCAATATAGACAAGTGGCCGGCGGTGTTCTTTGGAAAAGGACTGTGGGATAATTATATCAGTGTTGAAGGCACCTTCGAGGCATACAAGCGAGTAACAGGACTTAAAGAATTGGTGTTGGTTAGAGGGCCACATTCAGAAAATGAATGTGGTAAGGAAAATGTCACATATATGAGGACAAAAATAGTAGAATTTGCCATCCAGGCCGTGGTGAATCCTGGGATGAAGATACCCGGGCTGGCTGATTTAAAATCTGCTGTGTGTAGCAGTCCACCCTATTGGGAACCTTCTTCTAAGCCATAATTATGGCTTTTTTAAAAGGCTTCTTCTGATTTTTGAAATAATAAGTATAAACTGGTAAGATAAATAATTTTAAGAAAAGAGGGTTAATAATGAAAAGTAAAATAATTATTATTGGTGGCGGAATAGCAGGACTTTCGGCCGGTGTTTTTGGTCAGAAGTATGGGTTTGAGACTGAAATATTTGAAATGCATACTGTCCCCGGAGGGCAGTGTACAGCATGGAAGAGAAATGGTTACATGTTTGATTATTGTATTGCCTGGCTGATGGGTTCATCTTCAGGGAGTATGAATACACTATGGAAACAACTGGGGGCATTATCAGAAGATATACCTATCATTAACACTGAAGTCTTTATCAGGAATGAAAACAATAAAGGCCAGGAGTTCTTAATATATAGAGATATACAAAAATGGGAAGCATATCTGAAAAATATTGCCCCTGAAGACGAAAAAGCCATATCAAAGATGTTTTCTATTATCAATAAAATTTCTCTTTCCGGTGATATAGAGGAAATGATGAAGCCTAGACCGCTAAGAAGAACTCTTCCCATATTAAAGATTTTTTTAAGGATGTGGCCAGCCATGATTCCCATGATGAAATTTGGTAAAAAAAGCTGTGGTCAGTTTATAAAAGAAATGGGGTTTAAAAATGAATTTTTGAACCATTTTCTAGAGCAAATATATGGTGACGAAAATTTTTCTGCAATTGGTTTTTTGATGTTGCTTTCACTCTTTAAAGATAATAATGCCGGATATCCGGCAGGTGGCTCCTTAAATTTTGCATTACGGGTTGTTGATAAATACCAAAAACTTGGCGGTACACTGTCAGCCGGGAAAAGGGTAAAGAAGATACTCATCGAGGATGGAAAAGCCGTTGGGGTAAAGCTTTCTGATGGCACTATCCATCAGTCTGATTATGTTATCGCTGCCTGTGATTTACATGCGGTTATTTACGATATGCTTGATGGTAAATATATATCTGAAGATATAAAGAGTGCCTTTAAAAATTGGCCACTTTTCAAACCCCTGGTTCAGGTTTCATTTGGTATTAAAAAAGAGATCAAGGAAAAACAGATGATGAACAACTACCTGGTTCCGGCTAAAATAGGAGCTACAGAAATTGATTCTTATTCAATATCGAACTACAGCTATGATCCGGCTATGGCACCTGAAGGGAAAACGACCATGGTTATTAGATTTGGAAGCCCTTATGAGATATGGGAACATCTTGAAGGCAATACCTATGAAAAAGAAAAAGAAAAAATAAAAGAAGATGCAATCATACTGCTTGAAAAGGCTTATCCCGGTATAAAAGATTTTATTGAGGTTGTAGATGTAGCCACTCCTTTAACTGATATAAAATACACCGGCGTATATCGGGCAGCCTATGAAGGTTTTATGCCAACAAAAAGTAATATGAATAAAATAATAAGTCCAATGATTAAAGGACTTGATAATTTCCTACTGGCAGGACAGTGGCTTTTCCC
>CAYTVM010000158.1:0-3083 GCA_964441685.1 uncultured Atribacterota bacterium
ATTCCGATTTATATTTTACTACAGTTACCGTAGGGAAAAAGGGGCAAATCATTATTCCGGCAAAATTGCGGAAAGAACTATCAATTGCCCCCGAAGAACAATTGGTTATCCTTTCCGGTCCTCATCAGGAAGGTTTTGCAGTGTTAAAAACCAAGTCATTTATTGAAAGACAGGAAAAGTTTAAGAAATTGACCGAGCAAATATTTGGCAGGAATACTGCCAGTGTGAAAAGTGTAAAAACAGGTAAAAAATAAAGAAAATAAGGAGTGAGAAAAATGAAATTCAAAAAAAATGATTTTTTAGAGAGGATTATTTTTACCCTTGTCTTGGGATTATTATTTTTATCGTTAAGTCATTTATTCATCTTTGCATCCTCCTCTCCACTGAATTTAAACCTGGAAAAGAGTATTCAAATTGCTTTGGAAAGCAATATAGGTTATAAAATAGCAGGGTCATCGGTAGATGTAAGTCAGGCTCAAGTTAAAGAAGCTGAAGGAGCAAAAAAATTGAATATGAAATTGCGAGGTGGCGTCCTTCAGATGAGTGAGACTCTTGATGAAGAAGATATGGCGGCAAATGATTATAGTGATCTTTTTGCTCTTGCTCCAGCAGTTCCGATTATCTCTATCAGTGCAAATAAAATAATTTATAGCGGAGGTAAAATAGAATCACTCATTGATCAGGCAGAAGCCAATAAGCAAATTTCTTTGAATGACCTGGAGAAAGAAAAACAGACTATTATTTATAAAGTGACTGAGGCTTATTACAAAATCCTGCAAGCTGAAGGTATAAAAAAAGTAAGTGCTCAAGCAGTCAAGCAGATGCAAGCTCACCTGGAATCATCGGAAGCATTATTAAAAGAAGGAATGATTGCTCCTATTGACTTGAATCGCATTAAATCACAGTTGTCCAATCTCGAACATAATCTAATTAAGGCAGAAAATGGTTATGAACTGACCATGTATAATCTTAATGCTATTATGGGAATTGATTTAAATACCGAATTACTCTTGGAGAATAATTTATCCTATGAACCTTGCGAAATTAATCTGGAACAGGCGTTAATCCAGGCCGGAGAGAATCGATTGGAAATGATGAATATCTCCCAGCAAAGAAGAATTATGGAAGCAATGGTTGATGCGGCCAAAGGCAATAGAAAGCCCCAGGTAGTATTCAGTGCTGAGTCGGGAATCACCGGTTGGCAGGCTATGATCGTAGCAGAATATTCTTTCTTGGATGGTGGCGTTAACAAAGCCAAGATCGAGCAGGCAGAGATAAAGCTTACTCAGGTTGACCAAAGTGAAAAGCAGGTGCAGCAATTAATTGAATTTGAAGTGCGCTCTGCTTATTTGAATATGAAAGAGGCCGAAAAATTAATTAAGGTAGCCGAAGAAGGTATAAAAAATTCCCAGGAAAGTTTTCGCATTGCTCAGGTAAAATACAATGAAGGCATTGCAACAAATACAGAGGTCATTGATGCCCAAAGTACTCTCATTGAAGCTGAAACCAATCATTTAAATGCTCTTTATGATTATAATACTGCCCGCGCTGCATTGGTAAAGGCAATAGGAATATGCAATTAAAAAAAATTGATAAATATATAAAAATTTTACTTTAGTACTTGCTTACTTTATATATTTAAGTAATAACACTTTCAGATGGTACTTTTTTAAAAGAAAAAAAGTTATTTTTTAGAATAGAGAGGAAATATTCTTATGAAAATTAGGAAAAGAACATTCTTTTTCATCTTTTTGTTTATTGTTATTATCGGTTTATTGGCATTTCGAGTGGTCAATAGATTAAATGAAAGACAACAGGAAGAAGTTAAGAAATCGCAAATAAAAGAGGAAATCATTATCCCGGTAAGAACTGCTCTGGTAGAAAAAGGGGAAGTTAATTCTTTTTTAAAGGTTACCGGTGTGGTAGAAGCGAATGAAACGGTAAGGGTAACTTCTGAAATAATGGGACAGGCCAAAGAAGTCAAAGTAAAAGATGGTGAAGAAGTTAATAAGGGGGATATACTTATTACCCTCGGTGATGAACAAATTAAAATTCAGGTGGCGCAAGCACAGGCAACGCTGGATGCTATCCAGGCCTCTTCTGATAAAATCAAATCCGGGGCACGTCCCCAGGAAATTAAGCAGGCAGAATCAGCCCTGCTTCAAGCCAAAATGAATCGGGATAGCGTAGAGGAAAATTATCTGAGAATGAAAAAACTTTTTTCCGAAAAGGCAATATCCGAACAACAATATGAACAGGCGAAAAATCAATATGAGATTGCAGATGTGCAATATCAGTCAGCCCAGGAAAGCTATGGATTAGTCATAGAAGGAGCAGGGGAAGATGATATAAAATCAGTTGAAGCTCAGGTAAGACAGACCAAAGCAGCTTTGGATATGGCAAAATATCAATTGAAAAATACGCAGATTACTGCTCCTATTAGCGGTAAAGTGACTTCCATTACCATCAGTTCCGGTGAGATGGTTGCTCCTTCCGTTCCTTTGCTATCCATCATAGATGTGAGCAGGATATTTGTTAAAGTGGGAATTTCAGAGAAAGATATTTCTAAAATAAAAGAGGGCCAAACGGTGAATCTTGAAATTGATGCCTTTCCGGAAGAAAAATTCCGGGGAGAAGTTGTTTCCAAGGGTGTGGCAGTCGACCAAATAAGTAAGACGCTGGAGGTAAAAATTGAAATACTTCAACCGGAAGTGGATATCCCTGTTGGCGTTTTTGCCCGGGGAGATATTCTGGTAAAAACCAATCAGGAGGCATTAATCGTTCCTTCCAGTGCCTTGACCAGAAAAAAGGGTGGAATATATGTCTATGTGATTGAAGAGGGAATAGCCAGACAAAAAGAAGTCGTTTTAGGTATTATTCAAGATGAACGTGTGGAGATATTGAAAGGATTGTCAGAAAAAGAAGAGATTGTCGTACTTGGTAATCAAGAGTTAGAAGACGGATTAAAAGTCGACGTACTGGACAAGGAGGAATAGAATTGAATTTACCTAATTTTTCGGTTAATCGGCCGGTTACCATTTTAATGCTTTTTATCGGATTAATTCTGATAGGTCTTATCTCAT
>CAYTVM010000158.1:3183-5015 GCA_964441685.1 uncultured Atribacterota bacterium
CCGGTTACCATTTTAATGCTTTTTATCGGATTAATTCTGATAGGTCTTATCTCATATCAGAATTTAGGATTGGATTTATTGCCTGACTTATCCTTTCCCATGTCAGCCATTATCGTTTCCTACTCGGGAGTAGCTCCCCAGGAAATAGAAAATATGGTTACGATTCCCCTGGAAGAAGCGGTAGGTACTATTCAGGGTGTGAAAAATATTTCCTCTTATTCTCGGGAGGGAAGCTCTCTTATTTTGATGGAATTTAACTGGGGCACAGATATGGATGTCAGTGCTTTGAATATTCGGGAAAAGATTGACCAGGTCAAAGGTTTTCTTCCTGACGATGCCAGTGATCCGATGGTTATTAAATTTGACCCTTCGTTGATGCCGATTCTGGTTTTGGGAATGGGTTCAGAGGAGAAAGATTTACAAAAATTACAGGAATATGCAGAAGATATAATCAAACCCCGTCTGGAAAGAATGGAAGAGGTTGCCAGCGTGTCGATTAACGGTGGCTTGAACAGAGAAATACTGGTTTCGATTGATAATGATAAACTCCGTTCCAACCAGTTAAGTTTTGCTCAGGTGACTGCTGCTTTAGCCGGAGAAAATGTTAATCTACCGGCAGGAACATTAAAGGAAGGTACCATTAATTTTCTTATCAGGACTTTGGGGAGATTTGAAAGTACTCAAGATATCGAAGAAGTATTAATCTCTAATATTCGAGGAAATAAAATTTATCTAGGGGATATTGCTAAAGTTGAAGATACTTTTAAGGAAAGAAATTCCATTACCTATGTAAACGGAAAACCCGGTATTATGATAAGCTTACAGAAAGAATCGGGTAAAAATACGGTTACTGTAGCCAAAAGGGTATTTAAAGAATTAGAGACTATTCAAAAATTACTGCCTGAAGATATATCTATCACCCCGGTTTTTGATTCTTCCGATTTCATCAAAAAGACCATATCGCAAGTAGGATGGGTGGCTTTATACGGGGCGATTATAGCGGTATTTGTTCTATTCTTTTTCCTTGGTAATTTTAGCAGTACATTAATTATTAGTTTTGCTATACCTATTTCTTTGATTTTTACCTTTACTCTGCTTTATTTTTCCAATTTAACCTTGAATATGATGACCCTGGGAGGTTTGGCCCTGGGAATCGGTATGATGGTGGATAATTCCATTGTCGTTTTGGAAAATATATTCAGGTATAGAGAGTTGGGAACCGATATTAAAGAATCTGCTTGTTTGGGTGCAAGCGAAGTAGGCACGGCGATTTCTGCTTCCACTTTTACTACCATTGCTGTATTTTTACCTATTTTATATGTTCAGGGAATTGCCAGTGAATTATTTAGGTCTATGGGGTATACCATTACTTTTTCTCTTTTAACTTCTTTGTTGGTGGCTTTAACCCTTGTTCCTATGCTTTCTTCAAAAATTTTACGCTTTAAAGTAAAGGATAATAGCTCATCTACTTCTAAAGAAAATTTGGTTCAAAATTCTCTGAGTCATGGTGGAAGAATTTTTAATTTTGTGAGAGAAGAATATAGTAGATTAATTAGCTGGTCTTTAAGACATCGGGGCATTGTATTTATTCTGGCAGTGATTATTTTTGTCGGATCAATCATGTTAATACCCTTTGTAGGAACAGAGTTCATGCCATCGAGTGACCAGGGACAATTTAATATTAATATTACTTTACCTACCGGGACGAATCTGGAAACGATCAGAGAAGTAGTGAGTGAAGTGGAAAAAATTGTTTTAGAAATACCGGAAATAAAAAGTATGTTAACTACCGCAGGAGAGGGTTCAGGTGGAATGGGATTTAGTACTGAAGG
>CAYTVM010000159.1:0-5010 GCA_964441685.1 uncultured Atribacterota bacterium
TTTTTACCGATGAATCTGCCCTATACCATGACACCGGAGATGGTCGCTGATGCCGCAAAATCGTTCAGACCGAAAATCCTTTACCCTTATCACTACGGTGATACCGATACTTCTAAACTGCTGGAATTGCTGAAGGATGAGCAGGAGATTGAGGTGCGTATTCGTAAGATGAGCTAAACAAAAAACTCTCTGCAAATAGGCTATATATAGCTATAATATTATCTCAGATGTCCCCCATCGTTTATCCTTGGGTCTTTAAGGAAAATAAATGTTCAAACATAATTCATTTTAACAGATAATCGGAGAATATCTCATGAAATTAGAAAAATTAGGACTTAGCCATTGGTTTAAAGATAAGATTGATCCTGCAAAATTAATCGAGCACCAAATAGCCAGGATTGTCACTGTAAATAAGGATAGCTATCTTATTAGAAATGAGAAAAAAGATGTTCTTGCGGAAGTAACAGGAAAATTTAAATTCAATGCTGATTCTCCCTTGGATTATCCCACAGTAGGTGATTGGGTCTATGCCAAATATTCTAACCAGGATTCTTTTGCCGTTATTAGTGAAATCTTCCCCAGAAAAACAATCTTAAAAAGGAAAACATCGGGCAAGAAAATAGAATTTCAATTAATTGCAGCCAATATCGAAACAGCCTTTATCGTCCAGTCACTTGATTATGATTATAATCTCAGGCGGCTGGAACGATATTTAACCATAATACATGAAAGCAAAATTTGCCCTATAGTATTGCTTAGTAAAAATGATCTGTTATCCTCTATGGATATAGAAGAAAAGATATCGGAAATTCATACAATAATGCCAGACATTCAGGTAATGGCTTTTAGCAATATCACTAGTTCTGGTGTAAGTAAAATAGAAGAATTATTGATTCCCGGTGAAACATTTTGTCTGCTTGGTTCATCAGGAGTGGGGAAAACCAGTTTATTAAATAATCTTTTAACCGAAGTGCAGTTTAAGACCCGGCCTATCAGGGAAAAAGATGGAAAGGGGAGACATACGACTGCGCGCCGTCATTTAAATATATTAAAAAATGGTGCAATGCTCATAGATACACCGGGAATGCGGGAGCTGGGAAATATCGGATTAGAATCAGGTATTGATGATACATTTGATGATATTTCAGAATTATCACGACAATGTCGCTTTAATAACTGTTCTCATACACAAGAAAATGGATGTGCGATTTTAGCTGCCTTAAAAGAGGGTACAATTTCCCAAGAACGCTATCAAAACTATTTAAAAATAAATAATGAATCAATTTACCATGAGAAGTCCTATTATGAAAAACGACGGAAAGATAAACGATTTGGAAAAATGATTAAATTGGCAAAGAAACAAATGAAAAACAAATAATAATGTTTAATTTTTTGGAGAAATTTGATGCCTAAAAAACTCTCCGCAAACATGCTATATAATTATGTTAAATGTCCTCACCGTTTTACCCTGGATCTTTTTGGAGATTATTCCAAACAGGACCGCATCAGCGCCTTTGTTAAATTATTATGGGAGAAAGGCACTGATTTCGAAAAACAAGTCATAGAAGGGTTAGAAATACCCTTTTTAGATTTAAGCTTCTGCTCAGGGATGGAAAAAGAAAAACGAACCGGGGAAGCTATGAATAATGGCACTGAATTAATATACAGCGGTCGGATAAGCGCAGGAAACCTGATTGGCGAACCTGACCTTTTAAGAAGAGAAAAAAATGGATATATTTGTGGTGATATAAAAAGCGGTTCCGGTTTGGAGGGAGAAAATAATTCATCCGAAGGTAAACTAAAGCTCCACTATACAGTCCAGCTTGCCCTCTATACCGATATTTTAGAAAGACTTGACAAATCTGCAGGCAGAACTCCCTTTATTTGGGATGTTCATGAACGGGAAATTAAGTATGATTTAAATTCCTCCCAAAGCACACGAAATCCGGAATCCTGGTGGAGTAAATATCAAAACTGCCTGGAAGCAGCAACTAAAATAGCCAATCATGATTTAAATACATTACCTGCCTACGCAGGAATATGTAAATTATGCCAGTGGAGAACTTATTGCCTCAAATGTTTAAAAAAAGCCAATGACCTAACTTTAATACCGGAATTGGGACGTTCAACAAGAGACCTTATCATATACCATATAGCTTCGGTTGCTGAATTGGCCCAAGCTGATCTGAGCCAATTTCAAAAAGGGAAAAAGACTATTTTTCCCAGAGTGAGTAGAGATACCCTGGAAAAATTTCAGGAAAGGGCAATACTTTTATCAAAAAATGGCTCCAAGCCCTATTTAAAAAGTCAAATTACCTTGCCGGAAGCACCCACCGAATTATTCTTTGACATTGAAACAGATCCCTTAAGAGATATATGTTATCTGCATGGATTTTTGGAGCGTCGTAATAGAGACATTCATACCGAGCGATATGTCGCTTTCTTTTCCAACCAACCAAATGAGCAGGAAGAAAAACTTGCCTTTTATCAGGCCTGGGAATTTATGCAAAAATCAATACCCTGTATCATTTATTATTATTCACCCTATGAAAAAACCCAATGGAAGAAATTACAGAAAAAATATCCCGATGTTATGTCCGAAGACGACATCGGAAAAATGTTTGATCCCGAGTGTGCAGTAGACCTCTATCATGATGTGGTTAAGAAAAAGACAGAATGGCCTACCAATGATTATTCAATTAAAACTTTAGCTTCCTATCTGGGATTTCACTGGCGCGATAAAAGTCCATCTGGTGCTGAATCCATTGAATGGTATCATCGGTGGATAGAAACCGGAGATGTAAAAATAAAGAAAAGAATTCTCAAATACAATGAAGATGACTGTATCGCCACCCGTGTCTTATTGGATGGCATTTGTTCATTGCCTTTAGCGATGACTTCCGCTAAATTATAGTATCCTTATTTCCGCACAAACAAATACGAACACAAGTTAATGAGCATATTTTCCCTATCTCCCTCAATTGCAACAAAAAATTTTTAAAAAAAGAAGGATTTTTAAAAATTATGTCGTATATATAGAATAATATCAAGTTTCAACTTCATGCGAACCTGTTTATCTCTTCAATTGCCGACAAGGTTTTTTAAAATATTTTTTGGGCGGTAGTGCGACCTATTTTTAAAAATTTATACCAAAGAAGGGAGTGATAAAAAAAGAAGGTTTTTAGTAATTATTCGGAGAGGACCTGTAAATTTTCCTTAAGCAATTTTAAAATTTGGTAAAATAAAAGAGGTGTAAAAAAAATGAAAAGAATTATTTTATTTTTAGGAATCATTTTACTTTTGCCGGCTTTGATGATTGGCTGTGCTCCTTCCGGTACTACACTACCCATAGTGACAAGTTTTATTGCCAATCCCACCACCATTGATGAAGGAGATAATTCTACTTTATCCTGGGCAGTTACCGGAGCCAATAGTGTGATGATAACTCCGGAAGTGGGCAGTGTGGGAGTAACCACTGGCAATTTCGTAGTCAGTCCTACAGAAACCACTACCTATACTCTGACGGCGACCAATACGGCAGGAAGTTCTACTGCCAACGTTATAGTTACTGTGAACACGGAGATGCAAAAAGCCATTGATGTGGTCATTGAAGAAATTTTACCTGATATTCCGGAAATTCAATCAGGGGAACCCTATTGGTGTGTCAAATTAGATGCCTCCCTGCCTCCCGGGGCAGTTATTGTGGAGGATTCGGGAATGGCTGCCAAGGCAAGCTTTCAAATGACCCTGGAGGAGGAAACGTTTTTCTTCTTCCTTGATTTAGCCCCCCGTTCTTTTTACGAACATCCGGTCAAATATATCATGGTGGATAAAGAAGGTAATCATTTAGAACATGATGCTCTTTGGTGGCCGAAGATCAATGGTGTTGTTCCTGAGGTAATCTTGAAAGAAGTTCCCGAAGCAAATGATGTAGTGCAGACCAATGTTTCTCTGGTAGCAGCTGTTGGGACTGCCATAGATTACATATTTCCGCCATTAGTCAGTCAATGGTCCGAAGGTTTCATTGTTGTCCAGGGGCTGATGCCTACAGAGAACCTATATAATTGTGCGGTCGATACTTATCTAAACGGCATTGGTTTTTTTAATGCCTATAAAAGTGTTTTTTCCAGAGTCGAAGGACTGGTACAAAGTGATGCACTTCAAGTTTTAAGTACCATTGACGCTATGGCTGCCGAAGGTAAAGATATGATTACCATTTATATCATAGCCCATGGTGGTGTGGATTCAATAAGACTGGGCGGTCAACATTTTTATGCTTCTCAGTTTCGCAGCAAAATGGCTGCTTATCCGGATATAGACTTCAATTTCATTTTGGGCTCCTGTCATAGCGGAAGCTTTATTAACAATCTCAGCTCCCTTGATAATGTATGTGCCATTGAGACAGCCTGCTCTTCGGATGAAGGAGCTTCGGGAGATGTAGATTCATGGGGCAGTAGCAATGATTATAATCCTAGCGATGTCGGCAGTGAATGGACCAGTTCCCTGATTGCGGCCATGTATAGTATTGCCCAAAATTCTAGTAAAATGAATAATATTCAAACCTGGGCAACAAATAATGAAGTGCCGGTAACCTGTATGCTCATTTGTGAGGCAAGTTTTGGTGCTTTAGGTTATCAATCGACATTGGGTTTGACCCATAATTTGGATTTTTCTAATGTGATGGGTTGGAGCAATCCCAATCATTATTGTTGCTGGGAAACATTATATTAGTGTATTAATAATAAAAAAGCAGGATATTTATGAACAGGAAACCTTGAAGTGAGTTCTCATGTTCATAGGATGCAATGGAACTGGAAAATTCGATATTGACAAAAAGATTAAAAATAGATAAAATATTATCAAGTTATATTCATTTTATATACAAAAGGAGGTAAATAAAATGAGAAAACAAAAATTGATACTGATGATACTTTTAGTCGCAATTCTTATGGCAGCTGTGGTTTCTTTTTCAGCAGCAGAGGCAAAACTCTACATTCCTGTAATTTCAAA
>CAYTVM010000160.1:0-5005 GCA_964441685.1 uncultured Atribacterota bacterium
TCTGTTACTAATGTAGAATCAGCAACCAAGATACCATCTTTATTTAGATTTTTAACATATTTATTACAAGAGGTCTGAGTAAGAGCTAAAAGGATATCTGATCTTATCACTTTAGGATAATCTATAATATCATTACTTATCACTACTTCTGATCTACTGGCTCCTCCTCGGGCTTCAGGTCCGTAAGACTGGGTTTGAGCTGCCTCTTTTCCATCATATATGCCAGCTGCTTCGGCTAAAATTATTCCAGCTAAAATTAATCCCTGACCTCCGGAACCACTTAAACACATTTCGATTCTTTCTTTCATTACTTATCGCCTCCACTTTCCTGAGCTTTTTTGATAATCTCTTCATATAGTTCAGTATAGCCTGGTCTGTCTTTGCTTAAAAACTCTCCTATAGCATACTTTCCTTTTTTTTCATCAGGCGAAAGTCCTTCCCATACTTTTTGGGAAACACTTATATCTTTTATCCACTTTAACATGTCTACCGGTGATTTCATTTTGTTCATTTTACCGTAAGATACAGGGCAATCAGAGATTATTTCAACTACTGAAAATCCTTTTTTATCTAAAGCTTTTCTTATCAAAGAAGTTGACTGCTGAACATTGTAAACTGTTCCTCGTGCTACATAACTTGCACCCGCCGCAATCGCCAATTTAACCAAATCAAAAGATTGGTCAATATTTCCATAAGGAGCGGTAGTGCCAAATTTTCCGGTTGGAGTAAGAGGTGAATATTGACCTCCGGTCATTCCATAAATCATATTATTAATAATTATAGCGGTTAAATCGATATTACGCCGTGCCGCGTGGATAAAATGATTTCCGCCAATTGCCGAACAATCTCCATCTCCCATAACTACGATTAGCTTTAAATCAGGATTAGCCATTTTTATGCCAGTAGCAAAAGGTAGTGCCCTTCCATGAGTAGTATTCATAGTACAAAAATCTACATAACCGGTAATTCTACTGGAGCAACCTATACCAGAAACCGCCACAATTTCATCTTTATCCCATTTTAATTCATCTATAGCTCGTATGATAGCTCCTAGTACAATACCGTTTCCGCATCCCGGACACCACATATTGGGAAACATCTCTTTTCTAATATAATTATCAATTACCGTCTTCATTTCTGCATTTCCTCCCGAATCTTTCCTAATATCTCTATAGGATTAATCAATTCACCATCTACCCGACTATAAGATACAACCCGACATTTTCCTTGAACAGCTCTCTCTACTTCTAAAACCATTTGACCTAAATTCATTTCCGGAACTACAATTAAATCTACTTGTTGAGCCAACCTGTTTACTTCTTCAAAACAAAAAGGCCAAATAGTTAATAATTTTAACAAGCCTACCTTTAATCCTTCTTCTCGAGCTAATTTTACTGTTCTTTCAGCAGCTCTTGCCACTGAACCATAGGCAATTAAAGCAATTTTAGCATCACCCAAAGAATATTTTTGGTTAATTATTATATCTTTAATATTCTTCTGAATCTTATTATATAAACGTCTTATAAAAGCATCTATTTCTTGGGAATTAGAAGTGGGTAAACCTTTATAATCATGAATTAAGCCGGTTATGTGATAGGGATAACCTTCGCCAAAGTTAGCCATAGGGGGAACTCCGTCTTCGTCTGGCTTAAAAGGTAAATAGTCTTTCGGAGAAACGGTGGGTTTTTTTCGATTTACTACTTCAATATCTTCCGGAACAGGTATCTCTACCTTTTCCCTCATATGAGCGATCACTTCGTCAAGGAGTAAAATGACTGGTGTCCTATATTTTTCACTAAAATTAAATGCTTTAATAGTTAAGGTAAGTATCTCATCAACAGTGGAAGGGGCAAGAGCAATAATGGGGTGATCTCCATGAGTTCCCCATCTTGCCTGCATCATATCACCTTGAGAGGGTTTAGTGGGTAGCCCGGTGCTTGGGCCTCCTCTTTGAGCGTTAACTACTACACAGGGTATTTCGTTAATAATAGCAAAACCTAAATTTTCTTGTTTTAAGCACATTCCGGGACCTGAAGTAGCAGTCAGAGATTTTAATCCAGCTATAGAGGCTCCAATTACCGCTGCCATACTGGCAATTTCATCCTCCATCTGTATAAATTTCCCGCCAATTTTAGGTAATTTAAGCGCCATATTTTCAGCTATTTCTGAAGAGGGAGTTATGGGATAACCGGCAAAAAATCTAACTCCGGCTAATAATGCTCCTTCGGCACAGGCTTCGTTTCCTTGTAATAATTTTATATTTTTTTTCTTTTTTAAATTATTCATCTTTCTCTTTCACTCCCTCTACTGTAATAGCAAAATCTGGGCATCTCAATTCACAAAGGCTACAATTTATGCAAGCATCAATATTTTCAGGGATAGGTTTCCCTTGATCATCAGAGACTAATACATTTTTAGGGCAAAATTCAATACAGATACCACATGATTTACACCATCCCCTGCGAACTGATATCTTCACTGAATTATTTTGATAAACTTCCAATCTTTCTTTCTGCTTCATATCTTTTGTAGCATACCTCCTTCTCTTTTAATATCTAAAATGGCTAATTTTAACATACTCATAGAACCTTTATCGGGAACGTAAACAAACTCAATGAGGGGAATTTTAGGAGAAATTAATTTTTCTACTTCCTTCTTTCTCCCAGGAGAAGTTATTACGATATCTGTGTTGAGTAAGAACTTCTTTACTTCATCTTCATCATGAGATCTGATAAATTTAAAGCTTAAGAATTTTATTCCTGCCTGTTTTATAGATTGGAAAACTCTTTGGGCGAATTTATCGGTAATACATACAAGGCCAATGCTTTTATCTTGGGAGGATAAATGTGCAATGTTTACCATGGTTTCCATTAAGGGATCTAAAGCAATGGTGAGAACTCTCTGCTTTTGATCAGTAAGAAATTTTTTAACTTCATCATAATGAAAAAAGGTAGTCACTACTAAATCTATAGATTTAATCTTTTCTCTAAAAATATCGGGTTCTTGATGAATTTCGTCTATTAATATAGGAATGATGGATATCCCGGTTCCCAATTCTATCCCTTTGGAAAAAAAATATAATTGCTCCTGATTGCATTCAATAAAAGCTATGTTAATGTTTTTTAATAATTTTTCTTTTTCTTCTATTTTTCTATTTACTAATTTTTTGAACTCCCCTAACTCAAAATTTAACTCCAGGGCTTCGTTAATAGAAACATCAATAATCTCTTCTATTTTTGATAGATTATTATCATTGTTAGATTTGGTAAATTTAGAGTTTTTTAGATTGGGAAAGGTTCCCCTACCTGGAATAGATAATATTAAGTCTTCCAATGCTAATTCTTTGTAGGCCATACTAACTGTATTTCTGCTAACTTGTAAGCTTTCTGATAAATCTCTTTCAGTGGGTAGTTGTTCCCCTTCTTTTAAATTACCATTTTTAAATAATTTCTTAATCTGGTATTTTATCTGAAGGTATAAAGGAATTCCGCTTTTCTTATCGATTTCAATTTTCATAAGAAATTTCCTCTTTAAAACGATAAATCTTAACTTTAATATTGGACTAATGGACTAATTGATTAATCTTTTTAAAGAATAACATATATTTAAAAAAAATCAAGAGGTTTTTAGAAAATTCTTTAATTCTCTAGTGAACAATTAACTAATTCTCCAATTTGTCGATAAAATTAATCGATGATGTTTAATATAAGTATACAGTCTGATTGCATACTCTGGGTTAGTGGAACTGACAATTTATTTCTTTCTAATCTTTAATTCTGGTTTTATGGCTCGCAATTCTTACTTTAGACTTTAATACATAAGTTATGCACTATTTAATATTCTTATTTGTATTTCCTTAGTCTCATCTATTTAGGAGATATAAAAAAAATAGAGAGATGACTTATGGGTTATCTCTCTATAAATGAATTATTGTTTTTTAACAATTTTAATTTCATCTATTCTATTTTTTCTTTGAAAACTAGTGCTTTTTTTAAAATAAAATCTAAAAAACTAAAGTTCCTCCTATTAAAACAAATCCAAGAATATCTAACATATAGTTTGCTGAAGTTATTATAGAAGAACCTACTTTGAGTATCGAGTTTAACGTACTTATAACTTTTTATGCCTCCTCATGTAGCCAATTTTTTTTTGAAAGTTTATTTAATAATAATACCAAATTGACTTGTATTCTTCGATATCTTCTCCTCTCTTAGCAAGCTTTTGAAGATATTTATAAATGGAGAGATCTTTATATATATATGGCTCAACCGGAGCTATTCCCTTTTCCCATGGATGCCATAAATATATTCTTTGACCCTCTTTATTTAATCCTATCAATTCTCTATCCTGCCATGCCCTAACATGATTCTTGCCTAATCGAGGGACATTAAAGACCGGTTTATCAGTTCTGAATTGACCTGGTAATAATCTTGCCTCTTCTTCTCTTTCTTGCCACAAGCGAGCAACGGGAACAAGATAATCTTCGGTTTCTTCTTTTCCTTTAGGATAAAAAGTATAATAAGGGTCTACCCCTGCTTTTTTCATCGCTATCCTTGTTGCTACATTTTGAAATCTTCTGCTAGTTTCCAGGGTATATACTAATTGATTGTAGACATATATCCCCTGTTTTCTAAACTTCATCACTGCCTCCGCTAATTCCGGGGTAACTTCAGAGGTTCCCTCTATATGGGTAACAACGCAGATATTCCTCTTTCCTGGCATCAAATAGCTTCCTATTAGCTTAGTTACTTCATCAGTTATTCTCATGGGGAGAGTAATAAGGGTTCTAGTGGCCCATCTGATATTTATTACATGTTCCATCTGGCATAATCTATCCATAATATACTTTATCTGTTTGTTATCTAAAACCAGAGGGTCTCCGCCCGTAATTAACACATCTCTCATGGAAGTATGCTTAGCAAACCAATCTAAAGCTTTATCCAATGATCTCTTGCTTGGCATTGCTTCAGGCATCATTGGCCCAGTTATTTCCCAATTTCTTTGA
>CAYTVM010000161.1:0-4959 GCA_964441685.1 uncultured Atribacterota bacterium
ACCATGGCCAGTGAGATTGCTGACCTTGAGGAAAGAATTTGTAATTCCCCCACCGGGTCCATCACCTCAATCCAGGCGGTGTATGTACCTGCTGATGATTTTACCGACCCGGCAGCAGTGCATACTTTTAGTCATCTTTCTGCTTCAGTGGTGCTTTCCCGACAGCGTGCCAGCCAGGGATTGTATCCGGCGGTAGACCCCTTAAAATCTGCCTCCAATATGCTTTCACCGTTGACTGTTGGTCAGAGGCATTACCAGATAGCCCGGGAGGTGAAGCAGAATTTATCTGAATATGAGGAATTAAAGGATATTATCGCCATGCTGGGTTTGGAGGAATTATCCAAGGAAGACCAGAGAACGGTCAATCGTGCCCGGCGCCTGGAAAAGTTTTTAACCCAGCCCTTTGCCACTACAGAACAGTTTATCGGCAATAAGGGCCGCAGGGTTAGTTTACCTGAATCATTGGATGGATGTGAGAAAATTTTAAATGACGAATTTGCCAGTTATTCCGAGCAATCACTTTATATGATTGGCTCCATAGAAGAAGCGAAAGAAGAAGATAAAGTAGAAGCGAAAAATGATTGATTTAAAGATATTGTTACCGGGGAAGACATTTTTAAAAAAGGAAGTCAAAAAAATAACGGCAGAAGCAGAAAACGGATGGTTTTGCCTGCTGCCCAAACATGTTGATTTTACCACTTCCTTGACACCGGGGATTTTACTGCTAACCACATCTGAGGGGAAAGATGTTGTTTTGGCCATCGATGAAGGAATTCTGGTAAAATATGGGAAAGAAGTGGTTATTTCGACCAGGAATGCCATAGAAGGAGAAGATTTGGGAGAGCTGAAAAACCGGGTGGAAGAAATATTTATAAAGACAGATGAGAAAGAAAAAGATGCCCAGACTGCTTTAAGTAAATTAGAAGCAGATTTTGTCAGAAGTTTTTTGAATTTGGAGACGCATGAATAAATGGATAGCAAGAATAAATCAAAAGATATACAGCAGGGTTTTCTCAGGAAAATCGAGAAAAAAGAAAAACGCAAATTAAGGGCCAGAGACAAAAAATATCAGGCCGTGTGGTTCGGTATGGGTTCCTTCGGGGTGATTGGCTGGTCAGTGATGATACCGACCGTGATTGGCATTGCCGTGGGTATTTGGGCTGATAAGAGATGGCCGGGTCATATTTCCTGGACCTTGACTTTTCTTTTTTTGGGGATTATTCTTGGCTGTCTCAATGCCTGGTACTGGGTGGAAAAAGAACGAAAATCGATTGAAGAGGAAAACGAAGAATGAGTCTTAATATTTACAGTTTATTATATTTTATCATTGGCCTGGGGTTAGGATTATTATATTTTGGCGGTTTATGGCTGACTATTAAAAATATGAATCAGGCTCGTTCGCCGATTGTATTAACCCTGGGAAGTTATATTTTAAGAATAGCTGCCGTGTTTTTGGTATTAATCTATATTGCCCGGCAGGGTGATTGGGGAAATGTTTTAATCCTGTTGGTGGGATTTATTATTGCTCGTATTTTTTTAAGTAGAACAATCGGAAAACCAAAAAAGGATTAAAGCAATCATATTTGAATAGGGGATGGGGAATTAAAAATGGAAATAAGTCCGGATGCAATCATTTATTTAAAGTGGAATGGCATTCACCTTAATGCCACGATTCTTTTTACCTGGGTAGTCATGCTCATACTTATTATAATCAGCTGGCTGGCTACCAGAAATTTAACCATGGGGCCTAAAATAAGTCGCTGGCAAAATTTTTTGGAAGTGATTATCGGTTACATACGGCAGCAGGTGAAAGAAATTACCCAGCAGAATCCGGACCCCTTTGTTCCTTTTTTGGGTACATTGTTTTTGTTTATTTCGGTGTCCAACCTGCTGGCTATTATCCCCGGTTATCAAGCGCCGACCGGTTCATTGTCCACTACCGGTGCGCTGGCCATTTGCGTATTTTTTGCCATTCCTATTTTCGGCATTGCTAAAAAAGGGGCGCTGGCTTATTTTAAACATTACCTGGAGCCTTCTATTTTCATGGCGCCTTTTAATGTGATTGGCGATTTTTCCCGTACGCTGGCCCTGGCGGTTCGATTATTTGGGAATGTGATGAGCGGCTCGTTGATTGTGGCGGTTTTATTGATCATCACCCCTTTGTTTATACCCATTGTGATGCAGGTTTTAGGATTATTAATTGGTCAAATACAGGCTTATATCTTTACCGTGCTGGCCACGGTTTATATTGCCTCAGCCACACGGATAGAAAATAAGCCAGAACAGATAGAACAAAAGGAAGGGAGTAAGGAAGATGAATAGTATTGATATTATCGGTGCAGTTTCTATTATTACTGCGGGAATCACCATTGCCATCGGTTCGATTGGCCCCGCTATAGGAGAAGGGATGGCCCTGGCCCGGGCGTTGGGAGCGATTGCCCAGCAGCCGGATGAGGCCAATACCATTACCAGAACCTTATTTGTGGGATTGGCCATGGTTGAATCGACGGCTATCTACTGTTTGGTCATTTCAGTCATTCTTATTTTTGCCAATCCTTTCTGGAATTATGTCTTAAGTCATTAGGGGGGTTAATATGCTTTTAGATTCATTTACTATCATTGCCCAAATCATTAATTTTTTAATCCTGATCTATCTCTTAAAACGATTTTTATTTAATCGGATTATTAAGATTATGGATGAGCGGGAAAAGCAAATCACCGACCGGATGCAAGATGCTAAAACAGCAAAAGAGGCAGCTCAAAAAGAATTGGATGAACAACAAAGGATAAGAGAAGAACTGCAGGAAAAATGGAATGAGATGCTTGCTCAGGCCAAGAAGGATGCCCAAAAGAAGCGGGAAGAATTGGTAAAGGATGCCAGAAGCAAAATTGATGAAGAGCAAAAACATTGGAGAGAGGCGATATCAAAACAACGCACCGCTTTTTTAAGGGACCTTCGCCATTTATCCTGCGAGCAGGTGTGTCAGATGAGCAGAAAGGTTTTAGCTGATTTAGCCGATGAAAAATTGGAAAATCAGCTGATTGAAAATTTCTTGATCCAGTTGGGCAAGTTGAGCAAAGAGGAAAAAGATGATTTTATCCGGTTTATTGATAAGGATGAGCGGAAGATATGGGTGGATAGCAGTTTTAAGCTGACCGGCAAAAAAGAATCCGAGATCAGGAAAATATTGGAAAAGATAATCGGTGATAAAGTTGAAATCAATTTTAAGGTTTCTCCTAAATTGATTTGCGGCATTGAAACGCGAACCGAGGGAAAGAAGATTTCCTGGAATATTGAAAACTATTTGGATGGACTGGAAGAGAAGTTAAAGAAAGCTTTTACTGAATTCAGTTTTCAGGAATTGGATATTGAAAAGAAAGAAAAATAGTCTGGTTTGGATGGATTAGAAGGTTATCCATGGTCAGGTGGGGGTATTGATGGATAAGGAAGTGAAAGAGATAGATACTTTATCTTTAGAAGAAAATTTAAAAACGACTTTTTCCAGTATGAATCGCGTGATCAAACAACAGAAAGCATCCTTATATGTACAGGAAATCGGGATTGTATCCGCGGTAGGTAAAGGTATTGTCACCGCAAAAGGGTTACCGGAAGTAAAGGCAGGGGAAATCGTTATTTTTAAAGACCGCCAGCGGGGAATGATCTTTAATCTGGAACCGGGCAAGGTAGATATTGTTCTGCTTGATGATGAGAAAGGGATTAAAGCCGGAGATGAAGTGAGGAGAACCCACCAGGTCATGGATGTCCCGGTTGGCGAATCATTGTTGGGAAGAGTCATCGACCCGGTGAGCCGTCCCCTGGATGGTTTAGGCACTTTAAGGACCATGGAGAGATATCCCATTGAGCGTGAATCTCCTCCCATTATGGATAGAGAGCCGGTCTATGTTCCTTTGCAGACAGGTATATTGGTTGTCGATGCCCTGGTACCGATTGGCCGGGGGCAGCGGGAGCTTATCCTGGGAGACCGACAGACCGGGAAAACAGCGATTGCCGTGGATACCATGATTAATCAAAAAGATAAAGAGGTTATTTGTATTTATTGTGCTATCGGTCAAAAGTTATCTTCGGTGGCCAGAGTCATTGCTCAACTTAAAAAGTCAGGAGCCATGGCATATAGCCTGGTCATGGTGGCATCAGGAGAAGATACACCCGGCTTGAATTATATTGCCCCTTATGCTGCGACCAGTATCGGTGAATATTTTATGGAAAAAGGGAAAGATGTTTTAGTTATCTATGATGATTTAACCCACCATGCCCGCTCTTACCGGGAGCTGTCGCTTTTGTTAAGAAGGCCGCCTGCCCGGGAAGCCTATCCCGGAGATATTTTTTATATTCATTCCCGCCTTTTAGAAAGAGCGACTCATCTGAAGAAAGAAAAGGGCGGCGGTTCTTTGACTGCCTTGCCCATTATCGAAACCCAGGCACAAAATTTATCAGCTTACATTCCTACCAATCTTATTTCCATTACCGATGGCCAAATTTATCTTTCTCCTCAATTATTCCAGGGAGGGCTGCTGCCGGCCGTTGATGTGGGGAAGTCAGTATCCCGGGTAGGAGGAAAAACGCAATTAGCTTCCTATCAAGAGGTGGTGGGCAGCCTGCGTTTAACCTATTCTCAATTTCAGGAGCTGGAAATCTTTTCCCGGTTCGGCACCCAGCTGGATGAGAGTACCATAAAAATCCTGGAAAGAGGAAAAAGAATAAGAGAGATTTTAAAACAGAATCAATACGCTCCCTACTCGGTCATGGAACAAATTGTCATTCTGCTTATGGTCAACCAGGGGTTATGGGATGGGGTTTCGGTCGAAGATATTAAAAATAAGATAGCGGAAATAAAAAAGAATTTGGAAGACAGATTTCCCCAATTGGAAGAAAAAGTGATGAATAATAAAAAACTGGATAGTGATGAAGTAAAAAGGATTCTTGATTTTGTGGAAACA
>CAYTVM010000162.1:0-4957 GCA_964441685.1 uncultured Atribacterota bacterium
CATATACATACTTGATCCCCGAACCAAAGACTGTTCCATACAAGCTATTGGCAATATTAAAGCCATCATAAAAAGCATCATAATCTATCCATTCAGTCCAATTCTCTCCATCTCCGCTGAAAGACATCTGAGTAGCTTTTTCGGAAAAAATGGTTAAGAGAGGTGTGCAATCCTTGGTGATCTCTGCTCCTCCGGCAATAATTATGCTACCCGTTATAACAGAGGGAACAGGTTCTCCGTCAATTCCACCAGAAAAGAGGGAAGTATCGGTTATAATAGACCTGCTACAACCTGAGCTTAAAAGCAAAATAATTATTAAAGTAATAACTAAATAGTTAAACTTCCTTTTACATTTCATAAAACCTCCGTTGAATCATAACCATTAATATTTCTAAAATTATACCATATCCTTATTAATTTTTATACCACTGTAGAAATAAAAATACAAATTAAAAAGGGACACTTAAAGTGTCCCTTTTTAATTTTCTATAAAATTCTACACTATCTATTCAGCACAAGTTCCAATTACGCTATCAGTGCTAGTTGACCAGTCAACACAAGTTACATCGTCTCCTACAAATATACCTTCGTTAACTGCAATTACACAACCTGATTCAGCAAAGTGAATTCTAGCATAGTATTCTGTTTCATTTCCCACTGCATCAGCCAAATTTATCACTGCATAGAAGTAGCCATCAGCGTCGCTATCAGCATCTTCTAAACAAGAAGTGGTACAATCAACTTCACATCCGGTTCCAGAACAGGTTCCAATAGGCTCAACACATGGGGTCAAACAACACTCATCAAACGGATCCTCGTCATAAAGAGTAATAGACCAGTTGGTCAATCCTGAACAATCATCACCACAGCAAGCAGTGTCTGCACAAGTTCCTTCTAATGGTTCACTCTCAAAAGTTATTTCACAACCCGCGCAAGTACAATCATCAGCAGTAATGGTAATAAGGGCATAAGGATCGCCACCATCAACAATTACCGGGAATTTTGTGACACACTCAGCACCACAGTCTCCGGCGCTTACTTCAACATAAGAAGCACAGCAACCATCGGATACTCCAAAGTCACCAGAACCAGTCCAAATTTTCCCTGTTGTATCAGGGAACATAACTACACTAGTATCGCTAGCAGATTTATAATCACCTGTGCAACCAGTGATAAGAACCTCAACATTACCAACAACTGCCTCTGCAAATGTTACTGTAACCGAATGGCTTCCAGCACTTACATAGGTTTTTCCGTCAAGAGCTACTGAATCTCCGATTGCAACTGTTAGAGCTGGAACTTCGCCTTCGCCTTCGCCTTCAGCAGGTGTGGTGGGCGTACAGCCGACCAAGAGGAAAGATGCGAGTACTACTACTAAAAGTACTAATAATAATTTCTTCATTTTTTTCTCCTTTCATTTTTTAAAAGAATCTGTTATTATTTAATTTCGCGAAATTAACTAATTTTAATTTCTGTTTTAAAATAGCCTCTTAATCTCGCTGCTTATGAGAGAAGCTCCTGCTCCTTTTATTTCATAAACATTTCACATCTCGACCTGATACGGGTTAAGAAACTACCTCTTTATAGTTGTTAGTAAAACCGGATCGGATGAATCCGACCCCTACAATATACTAAATACTTATAAATAATACGATAGAAGTCAAGAAAAGTTTCAATTTTAAATAGTTTTTAGTTTTTGGTTTATAGTTTTTAGAAAAAGAAAATCGGTTTTCGGTTCATTGCAAGAACCTATATTGAACATTTTTGATTCCTCTTTCTTCACTATATACTAAATACTATTAAAACTATATTCGACATGTTAGATAAAAAATCCTTCTTTTTGGAAATATTTTTTACAAATTATTAATTTTCAAAGAACTCTTTTATATTATTTTATTTTAATTTTCCGGAGGAGATGGAGCCTCTTCTGCTGGTGGCGTTGATGTTTCATGCCCACTACTCGTTTCGGTAGGTGCTTCCCCTGCCTCTTGAGTAGGCGTTTCCCCAACCTCTACAGAACTTCCAGTTGAAGAAGAAGATGGAGTTCCGCCATCTGAAATTGCAGAAGGCTTTACTGTTCCACCTGGTACTGTTTTTGCAGTACTCATTTGCGCCTCTAAATTAGTTTGAATATTTTCACAAATTTCCTCGATATTAATACTGTTTTCTATCGCCTTCTGAAACAAAAGAGAAACTTCCTCTGAAGATAAACCTGAATCAGTTGCCAGTAAGCTTAAATAGCTTAATTCTTCACTTATTTCAGAAATTTCCATGATACTTTTACCTTCGGTAGTTCCCGTCTGTACCAGCCAAGATAGAGTTTCACCAGGCACGTCATTTTCCAGGCTATCGGCTAATATTCCCACCATCTCTTCTTCACCATCAATTTCAAGACCCTCTTGCAGGGCTTCATTTAATATCTCATTAGCTTTCTTTAAATTTTCTGCTTTGGTGGAAATGACTGAAATGATTTCACCTTTACTTGCATTTTTAGATAGACCTTCATTGATTTTATTGATTATAGATACAGCAAATAATCCTTTCTTTTTGGTTTCCAGTAAAGCATCAAATATATCTCTCATATCATAAGCATCAGTTAATTTTTTAACACTATTTTCTACAATCTCTTTAGTGTTCTCAAAAGATATTCCTTCTTCTAAAAGTTCTTTTAGCTTTGGCAATAATATTTGATTTTTCCGAAAATCACTATACTTAGAAGAAGAATCTATAATGCTTGTCAGTTGTTCTATCTGCTCATCCATGGTTGCTGTCTCTGCAGAAAAAACAGGAATAGCAAAACAGAATATGGTGAGCAGGATTATTAATGGGAATGTTATTTTATTTTTTTTCAGTTTCATATTTAATTCACCAATTTATGTTTAGTATTTAGTCGTTAGTATTTAGTATTTAGTTAAGGAAATAAAAAGTTATAAGCTGCCAATTTTAAAATATGAAACACTTTTTAGGTTTTCCGTTCCTGATTTATGGTTTTTTCACTATATACTAAATACTATATACTAAATACTGTTTTAGGTATTATTGCAATTGTTTATTTCTAATATGGCATTCTTATTGCCGAATCCGTCTTTAACGTAACGAATGGCATTGGGGTCGGGAAACCACTTTTCCCCGTCCATAACAAACATATACTCATATCTGCCCGGTTCCAATTTAAGCGTTCCGGTCCAGATACCATCCCCCTCGGAGTCTTCCAAAATATTCGCCTGGGGGTCCCAGTTATTGAAATCACCGGCAATTGCCACAATGTGAGTTTTGCTATCATTAATTCTTAAAGAAAATTGCACTTCAGCCGAACAGATAGGAGAAGTAACAGGTGTATTAAAAATAAAGGTAAAGGTAAAAAAAACGGCAAGTGCTGCTGCGGCTGCTGTACCGGCCAGACGGAAAGAAAGCCGCGGAAAAGAAAGTTGTCTTTTTAGGTGCTCTAACCAGGAAGATTGAATCTGAATCTCTTTTTGTGAAATCTTGGCCATGATGTTTTGGGTAAAATCTGCCGGTACCGGTTGAGGTGAAATAGAATTTAAAGTAGAAACAACTTGCTTTAACTTTAAATACTCTTCACGGCAGGTTGGGCAGGATTTCAAGTGTTCTTCTACAGTTTGAGTTGATTCTGCATCAAGAGTCTGGTCTATATATGGATTTAATAATTTTATGATTTTGTTGCAATTCATTTTGCTTGCTCCGTAAGGGTTTTTAGTTTTTGGTTTATGGTTACAAGTTACGAGTCAGAAATTGTTCGTTCGTATCATATAATACGAAAATGTTGGGTAAAAGTTTCACGAATCAAATTAGTATATAGTCGTTGTAAAAAAGGTTTATAGTTTTTAGATAAAATTACTGTACCTGATAAATTAGGATAATGACAAAAAACAGACGGGTTGGATAAATCCAACCCCTGCCCTCCTATACGCTATACGCTACACGCTATCCGCTAGTATTTTTTTTAATTGTTCGCGGGCGCGGTAGAGTCGAATTTTTACTGTACCCTGTGGCAATTTGAGAATATTTGCTATTTCAATATAGGAAAGGTCATGTAAGTGACGCAACACGATAACTTCTCTGTATTTTAGAGGCAGGGAACAAATAGCCTGTTGAATAGCCTTGAGGTTCTCCTTTTGGGAAATAATTTGCTCCGGGTTATTGGTTAAATCCGCAGGCTGGGGATAAAATTCTGAATCGTCTGTCTCTACCGGAGTATCTAGAGAAACATAATCTATCTCTTTTTTTTTGTGTTTATCCTTGATAATATTTAAAGTAATTTGATAGAGCCAGGTAGAAAATTTATAAGAAGGATTAAACCGTGCCAAAGATTGATAGGTATGCAGGAAAGCCTCTTGAGAAATGTCTTCCGCTTCCTGAGGATTATTGCTCATCCGATAGGCTAAATTATAAACCATATTTTTATAATTATCTATTAACCGGGAAAACATTTGAGTATTTCCCAGAAGACAGGATTCTATGATTTTAAGATCGTCCATTTAGAAAATTCTCCGATTTTCTCGTCGTTAGTGAATAGTGAATAATCGTTAGCATTTAGTTAGCGTAGAGCGTACAGCGTTTAGCGTATAGGTGCAGGCTACAAGTGCAAGTGAAATTCAATCAAATATTCACCCCCACCTTAATCCTCCCCCTCAAAGGGGAGAAGGGTGTAGGCTTATCCTAAATCTCTCCAATGAAGGGAAAGGAAATAAAAGCTACGGGCAATTTTCGCTTATTGCGTTGATTCTCTCTTCTGCAGAATTAGACCAGGAAGTACCAGGATAATTATCTATCACCAGCTGATAGGCATCAATTGCCTCACACCACAGTTCCAGTTGCTCGTAACACCAGCCAATCTGATATTGAGCATCAGGTGGAATCTCTGAACCACTGCTCCAGGTGCTATTGGGATAATAATCAATTACCAGTTGATAGGCCGGGATTGCTTCCTCCCACT
>CAYTVM010000163.1:0-4947 GCA_964441685.1 uncultured Atribacterota bacterium
GCTATCTTTGCTCATATTTTTTTCTCCCTATTAAAAATATATGTGACAGAGGGTCGGTCCTTTGTCACACAGAAAAGAATTTTTTTAAACAGACAAAAGTTAAATAGTAAATACAAGTATACCACCAATTTATTAATAAATCTATGAAGAACGGTTACGATAGTAAAACCATCGTATTTGGCTAAAAATTTTATCTTTTTCTTAGCTTTGCCTTTATATTGTACGGGAAAAATCCTGCTTTATAGCGATTTTTATATTTTCAATAATAGATACAATCAGATAAATAGAAATAATGACTACCACCAGATTTTTTAAATCAATATATATTTCTTTAAAATATAACCTGGTAAAGATAATAACCGTAATTCCTGAAAAACAAACAGCTCCAACGTATTTACCTATTTTATTTTTGATTATTTTCTTCTTCAAGAAAGAAATATAAACAAAGCTAATAAAAGAAAGTAAGATTAAAAATATGATATATATAGACACCATTTGCTTTAAATACCAAAGTATAAATACTGACAAAACTACCATAAAATCAGCTACAATATCAAAAATATCCCCTCCTTTACAGCTGCTCTCCGCTTGTCTGGCTACCATGCCGTCAACTATATCTGACATGCTGATTAATAATATTACCATCAGAGACTGAACATATTTTTCTTGCAGCTCACTTATCATTAAAAAGGGGATAAAAGTAATCCTGGAAAATGTTATTAAATTAGCCAAAAACCCTTTATTGATATTTTTTATTACTTTACTGACCTCATTATCTTAAAAATCATTTTTTACCATATTCAGAGATATTATAACTTTTCTATCAGTTCTTTACTAAATAAATTTATTTTTTCTTGCAGCGCATTCTCTTTATCAGAGGTAATAAACTTTTCTTTTCCGATTATTTTTCCGCCCTTTTCCTCGATTAACTTAGCAGCTTTGGCAGTATCCACATCCATGCTTCCTTTACCTCCGCCGGTAAGTACCACAAAGCATTCTATGCCTGATAATTCATTCCTCTGAATAAAATCTGAAAGTGGCGGTCTAATAAATCCAGCATAGACCGGTGAAGCAAAACCAACTGCCCTGGCATCCTGTAAATTAATTTGTAAATCTTTTCCTGCACAATATAAGGTTATTTTGTAGTTATTTTGGGCAATATTTTCTGCTAAAGATCTTAGCACTTTGATGGTAAATTCAGATATTCCGGGATGATACACGATATATATTTGTTCGGTGGAATCATCACTTCCAATGGTTTCCGTAGGTATATTCTTTTCTCTATCCAAAATGGAAAGTACCGCAGAACCTGCACCCATAGGCAGAATGATAATATAAGTGAAAAAGTAGAATATAATTAATAAAATAATCGCTATTACACCTGTTCTGCCTTTTAGTCTGAAAAAAATAGTATGCAGCCAAAGCAAAGAAATAGCCGCAATAAAGGGAAAAATTTTAACTCCTATAGGAATTGTCCTGGCAAAATTTATAGTTAAAAAGGGTATGGCCAACAATAAAATAATGATGGTGTAAATGATTGCAAAATTCATTTCAAATCCTCCTTAGATATTTTTATCAAACTTATCAAACATGATTCAAACGTTCTTCTATCATTACTTTGTTTAAAATATTGAAAAATCCTCTTTTCTATAAAAAAATAAGTACAATGATTAGAGGTTAATTTTTAGCTTGCGATTATCTTTTAGAATAAAATTTTATCGAATTTGACTTTGCTTTTCTATTACAATCTTCTTTTGTCTTTCTTTCTTCCTTAAATTCTTCTCCACGTAAATTGCTTTTCCGGTAAAGGGGTCTCTTTCAGTATAATACATCAAAGTTGAATAGGTTGAAGGAGTGGGAGTAAATATCTGGACCTGTTCCGGGTTGAGCTTTAGCTCTTTCGAGGTATATTCTTTTAACCTATACATATCTCCTTCCCGGCATCCCGGATGAGCGGCAATTAAATAATAGGTTAAAAATTGTGTCTTCTTCTGTTCCTTATTTAACTGTAAAAATTTATCTCTAAATCTTTTTAAATATCCCTGGTCGGGTTTGCCCATTTTTTCCAAAATATTAATTTCTGTATGTTCCGGGGCAATTTTAAGCTGACCTGAGATGTGATACTTCACTAATTCGCGTAAATACTTTTCTCCATATTTTTGGTCACCCAATAACATATCATAGCGTATTCCTGAAGCGACAAAAACCTTTTTTACCCCCTCAATCCACCTTATCTGCTTTAAAATTTCCATCTGTTTTTTATGATTTATCTTCAGGCTCGGGCAAAATTGCGGATACAAACACCTCTTATCGGTGCAACTTCCCGACTTTAATTTCTTCTGACATTCTATTCCGTACATATTGGCAGTAGGTCCGCCCACATCTAAAATATATCCCTTAAAATCCTCTAATTTGGTCAATAATTTTGCTTCTCTTAAAATCGATTTTTCGCTCCTTCCCTGAATAACCTTACCCTGATGGACGGTGATGGAACAAAAATTGCACTCCCCGTAACAGCCGCGGTGAGTTGTAATAGAGAATTTTATGGTCTTTAAGGCTTCTACTTCTCCCTCTTTTTTATAATAAGGATGAACTTCTCTTTCGTAAGGCAAATCATGAATCTCATCCAGCTCCTTTTGGGCAAGAGGATAACTGGGCGGATTTTGAATTAAATATCGACTGTCCTGCTGCTGACATAATCCCCTGGCAGTCAGAGCATCATTGTTTCGGTAAAAAGTATGAAACATGGCAATAAATTTTTTCTTATCTTCTTTCACTTCCTGATAAGAAGGGAGTATTGTATATTCCTCTCTGGGGTGAGAAGAGATATAAGATATCCCTCTGATATCTTTCCAGTCCTCGCTGGTTTTTAAATTGCGGGCTAACTTTAATATAGACTTTTCTCCCATACCATAAACCAAAATATCAGCCTTGGCATCAAAAAGTATTGCTCTCCTTATTTTATCATCCCAATAATCATAATGGGCTATCCGGCGTAAGCTTGCTTCTATTCCTCCCAGGACAATCGGTTTGGTATTTTTAAAATATTTTCTTATCAGATTAGAATAGACTATAGTTGCCCGATCAGGCCTTTTAGTATTTTTACCTCCGGGGGTAAAGTCGTCTTTTCTCCTCCTCTTCTTAAGAGCAGTATAGTTAGCCACCATCGAGTCTACCGAACCGGCAGTGACTCCCCAAAAAAGAGCAGGCTCTCCCAGTCTGGTGATATCTTTCCCGCCCTCTATATCCGGCTGAGCGATAATTCCCACCTTATATCCTGCTGAGTGAAGCACTTTTCCTATAACCGCTGCCCCGATGTAAGGACTATCTATGTAGGTATCACCGGTGACAATAATTACATCCAGCTTCTCCCAGGATAATTCTTTCATCTCTTCTCTGGTGGTGGGTAAGAACATTTGTTATCTCCTTTATAATCCCAAAAAATTAAAAAGTCCAAGTAACTTAGCAGACATAGATAAAATTGCTATAACAATAAATACTCTAATCCATTTATCTCCCTTACTCACTGCAAAATTACTCCCTAAATATGCGCCCAGGGCATTTCCGATAGCTAAGGTGAATCCTAAAACCCAATCTACTTTGCCATGAATGATAAAAACTATAAAAGAAGAAGAAATATAAATAAGAACGATAAAAAGCTTCAAGCTATTAATTTTTACCAGAGACATGCCTGTAATTAAAGTTAAGGCAACAATAATAACAAAACCTACTCCCGCATTAATAAATCCCCCATATAAACCAACCCCAAAAAAAACAAAAATGGATACGATAAGACGAACAGTGCTTAGATTTTCTCCTTCGATTTCTTTTAAAAATTTTTTCTCCGGGCGAGTAAGAATTAAAACCAGAACTACAATCATAATGACCGCTAAAATCTTTTGGAATAATTCTTCAGGAATAGATATGGCAAGCCTTGCCCCTAAAAAAGAGCCAAAAACTGCCGGAATTGCTAAGACAATACCTAATTTTGGATAGAAAAAACCCTTTCTACGAAAATTACTCACACCTACAATATTCTGAACCATCAAGGCAATACGATTGGTTCCATTTGCTACCGCTGCCGGTGATCCTAAAAAAATAAGCATCGGCAAAGTAAGCAAGGAACCTCCTCCTCCTAAAGTATTCATAAATCCTGCTACAACACCGGTTACCAAGATTAATCCCACGTTTAATATCTCCATCAATATCTCCTTATTTTTTCAAATTTTTTATCATAGTAAATTTTATTGGCATGCCCTTAACATCACTAAACACTCTTGGGCTTTTATACATTTTAAAGATTTTTTAATCTTTACCATATTGATTGAAAAATATCTTATCATACTCCAAATCTTCTTCTTGCCTCGGCAGCTTGGTTTCTTCAGGATATCCCACTCCAACCATTGCCAAGACACGCTTGTTATCTGGAACTGACAATATATTTCTTATATATTCCTCAGCGTCTATGGTATCAGAATGTTTTCTTTTTCTAATTTGTATCCAACATGCCCCTAAGCCAAATGCTTCAGCTGCTAATAAAATAAAAGTAGCAGCTATAGAAGCATCTTCTATCCATACATCAGACTTGGTTGGGTCAGCAGTGATGACAATTCCCAAGGGCGCATTAGCTAAAAATGCTGAACCATGTGGTTTTGATTGGGATAATTTTGCTAATAATTCCTTATCGTTTACAAAGATAAATTCACAAGGATAGCTGGCTTTTGATGATGGGGAAAATAATACGGCCTTCATAAGTTTTTCAATTTTATCTTTTTCTATTTCCTGTTCCTTATACTTTCTTATACTCCTTCTATTTTTTATCAAAGAGAAAAACATGATCACCCTCCGTTAATATTTTTTATATTAATGCAAGTCATCTGGTACATCCTTTATATTTTACAATTTTTATTGTACTAAAACCAATATTTTAATACAAATTTCTGGTCA
>CAYTVM010000164.1:0-4929 GCA_964441685.1 uncultured Atribacterota bacterium
CATAATAGGCAGCCATCGATTAATGTCCATATAATAAGAAGAAATATTTCCTAATGCATTTCTTCTCTCTAAAGCCTTTTTACTAAATACTAAATTAGCTAATCCCGGAGGAACACCAAGGGCTTTTTGGTTTCCTGCAAAAATAATATCAACACCCCAATCGTCCATACGTTCTTCAATTCCTCCGGTAGCGCAAACTGCGTCTACAATAAATAAGGTTTCAGGGAATTTTTTTATAACCTCTGCTACCTCTTCTAAAGGAGCGCAAACTCCGGTAGAAGTATCTACATGGGTCACTGTTATCGCATCAAACTTATTTTCTTTTAATTTTCGGGCTATTTTTTCAACTTCCACAATCTTGCCCCACTCGGAAGCTAAAACTTCAACCTCTATACCATAACCCCGAGCTATTTCTGCAAATCTATCCCCGAAGTAACCGTGAGATACTACTAATAAACGGTCACCTTTTTTTAGAGAATTAACTATAGCGACCTCCATACCCAAAGTACCAGTTCCAGGTATTATAAAAGGTTGACCTTTTTCAGCCATAACAATAGTCTTTAAATTCTTTAAAGTTTCCTTTAAGGTTTTCACTAATTCAGGGTCTAAATGGGAAACCGTTTCTTTACTCAATGCATCTAAAATAGACTGGTCAACAGGTGTGGGTCCGGGAATCATCATTAATTTCTTTTTCATAACTATTCTTTCCTTTCTTTATTAAATTTTTTTTATTAATTAAAAATAAGATACAACTCGAACATGTGTATGTTAATTTTTATTTCCTATTTTGTCAAATGGATATGATTCCATCTCTAAATATGGGAACAATATGAAAAAAATCTATTTGAGAACAGAACTTTAGGTCATTTTCCAGCCCGATATTCTCCAAATGTCGGCCATGTTGAGATTTTCGCAATATCTCCAAAATATTATTGTCAAATTTTTTGTAGAGCACCTGAGCCGTTAGATTAGCATCTGATTCTTGATAGGTACCAGAAAAAGCATTTTTAAAAGAATCGATCAACATTCCGGCACAAGCAGTATCTTCTAAGGAAAATCTACCCTCCCTCCCTGCACAGATGATTAAAATATCTCCCTGGTAATTAGCGCAATAATTACCAACTGCGTGTAAATTCAAAAAACTTCCAATAATTATCTTACGGGCATCTTTAGCCATTTCTAATGTTTTTACTCCATTGGTGGTTGAAAAGATAATTGTTTTATCTTTCACTGCTTCTCTCTTATATTCTCTTGGAGAATTACCTAAATCAAAGCCCTCTATCTTTATTCCTTCTCTTTCTCCTCCTAATAATACCCTTTCTTTTTCAAATTGCTGTGCTTTTTTCTTAGCCTGATCAGGAGAAAAAATGGGAATAAAGCCATTACATCCATTAGCTAAAGCAGTGACTATGGTGCTGGAAGCCCTTAAAACATCAATGACTACTACTAATTTGTCTGCTAATTCTGTATTTTTTATCTCTTCCGGAATAAACAAAGTGTCTAAACTATTCATATGTTCTTTAATCTTCTCTCTAATTAAGCTCCGAATTTCTGTAATTTTAAGGCATTAGCCATCATTAAAGGAATGACATCTACTGCCGAAAATCTTCCCAGTCCTCCCTTAACACATTCTCTTTCATTAAATTGTTCCACTTCATCTACCCTGATATATTTAGAAAATAACATAAAGGGGTTCGGATGCCAGCTATGTCCCTTCATTATTGCGGGGGTAGAATGGTCACCGGTAACTACCAGAACATCCGGTTTTAAAGCCAGGACATTAGGAATATATTTATCTATCTCTTCAATTACTTTAACCTTTTGCTCAAAATTACCATCTTCTCCATAGCTATCAGTCTTTTTCATATGAAGGTAAAAGAAATCATACCGACTAAAATTATCTTGCAGGGTTTTAAATTCATCGCTCAACGATTCTCCTGTTTCTAATATATCCATACCCACCAACTTAGCCAATCCTTTATACATAGGGTAGGTTGCTATAGCTGCCGGGGCCAATTTAAATAACTCCTCCATCGTCGGCAACCCTGGGTGTTTGGCAAATCCCCTCAACAATACTGTATTGGCAGGATTATGTTCTTTTAGTACTTCATTTGCTTGTTTGATAAATTCATTGACTGTTTCCGCAGATTTTTTTGAATTGGGATGCAAAGGTTCAGCAAATTTTATTTTTTCACCCACTTTTTGAGGATCAGCATCAGAAAGAGCACCGTCTAAACCATCTCCTCTAAACACTACCACAAAGCGGTGTTCTTTGCCCGGCCTAATTATTACCTTAATGTCTCCTATCTGATTAATTTTACCTTGCATAAGTTTGCACAGTTTTTCATTTAATTCTGTAGCTATCCTTCCTGCCCGACGGTCAGTTATTATTCCTTCTTTATCTAAAGTTGCGAAATTTCCCCGACAGGCTAAATCACGAGAGGTAAGCTCCATTCCCACTCCCAAAGCTTCCAAAACCCCTCTTCCAATCTGATACTTAATCGGGTCATAACCAAACAGAGAAAGGTGGGCGGGACCACTCCCCGGGGTAATGCCGCAAGATATTGGATCGGTTAACCCACAGGCAGATTTAGAGGCTAATTTATCCAAATTGGGTGTAAAAGCTTTTTCCAATGCTGTTTTATTATTCTCTGAAGGCAAATCACCAATCCCATCAGCAACTAAAAGAACAATTTTTGACTCGGTCTTAATAGCTAATGATTTCATAATTTCTTCATTTACCATAGTTTTATTTCTCCTTATCTTACTTTTTATAGTTTTTAGTTATTTTTTAATCTTTCTTTCAGTGAAGTATTCCTATGAAAGGTTTTATTATTTTTAATAGCGATCCATAGTGCCTTTTTAGTCCCGATTAATATCACCATTTCTTTTGCCCGAGTAATTCCAGTATATAATAAATTTCTTTGAAGGAGCAAATAATGTTGGGTCATTACCGGGATAACTACGATCCGATATTCACTGCCCTGACTTTTATGAACCGTAATGGCATAGGCTAATACCAACTCATTTAATTCAGAAAAATCGTAGCAAACTTTTTTACCATAAAAATTTACCTCCAAGATATGATCCTCAGCGTCTATTTTTTTTATCCTCCCCATATCTCCATTAAAAACCTCTTTATCATAATTATTTTTAATTTGCATCACCTTATCATTTACCCTGAAAGAGTGATTGCCATATTTAATCTCTTTCCCTTTAGAATTTAATGCCTCCCGCAAGCAGTAATTTAAATTATCTGCACCCACTTCTCCTTTATACATAGGAGAAAGGACCTGGATGTCATCTACCGGGTCTATTTTATATTTTGAGGGAAGGCGGACCGTGCACAAGTTAATTATTTCTTGAGCAGCAACCTTGGGATCTTCTTCTTCCATAAAATAAAAATCCCTTTCTCTCTCTCCTTTAAGCACAGGGTATTTCCCCTCATTAACTCGATGGGCATTTACAATGATTAAACTCCTTTGGTCCTGTCGGAATATCCTGGTTAATCTCACCACCGGAATAGTTTCAGAATCGATAATATCTTTTAAGGTATTTCCCGGACCCACTGAGGGCAGCTGATCCACATCACCAATTAAAATTAAAATGGTACCGGGAGAAACTGCTTTTAAAAGGCTGCTCATTAACAGAATATCTATCATGGAAACCTCATCCAAAATTATTACATCAGTTTTAATGGGGTTTTCAGAATTTTTAATAAAAGTTCCTCTCTTGGGACTGTACTCTAATAACCGATGAATAGTTTTAGCCTTTCTGCTGGTAGTCTCACTCAATTTTTTCGCCGCTCTGCCCGTAGGTGCTGCTAAAACTATTTTTAACTTTAGCTCATCGAAAAGTTCAATTAAGCCCAAAGTAGTAGTAGTTTTACCTGTTCCAGGACCCCCAGTTAATACTAATACCCGATTCAGGAGGACTTTATTAATGGCATCTTTTTGTTCTTCAGCAAAAGATAAATGGTGCTTTTTTTCCAAAGCCTTTATCTTCTTTTTCACATCTATATTGATCAGCTGTTGAGGAAACTTTAATAATTCAATTAATTTTTTGCTTACTCCTAATTCAGCAAAATAATAAAGAGGTAACCATACTCTGTCTTCTTCTACTATAATTTCGCGGTTATTCCTTAAAATACTTAAAGCTTTTTCAAATAATGATTCTTCAACCTCTAATAGTACACTTCCCCCCTTAATTATCTCATCGTTGAGAGCATAACAATGCCCCTGGTTGGCCAATTCGTTTAAAATATATTTAATGCCTGCTTTTATTCTTGCTGGAGAGGTAGACTCTATACCTAAATTTTGCGCAATCCTATCCGCAATTTTAAACCCGATGCCAAAAACATCATCTATCAATCTGTAGGGATTTTCCTTTAATTTTTCAATAGCTTTATCCCCATATGTTTTATAAATTTTAACGGCATATCCGGTAGTAATCTGATAGGATTGTAAAAATATCATTACTCTTTTAATTTCTTTATGTTCCTCCCAGGATTTACTGATCATCTCCACTCTTTTTTCAGCAATACCCTCCACTTCAGTCAGTCTTTGGAGCTCGTTCTCCAGGACTTCCAAAGTTTCATTGCCAAACTGTTTTACTATCCTATCTGCAGTTGCCGGACCAACTCCTTTAATTAATCCGGAACTTAAATACCTTTTTACACCAAGTAAAGAAGTAGGTAAAATTAATTGATAATCACTAAAACTAAACTGCCAACCATATTTAGGGTGGTTAACCCATTCCCCTTTTAATTCGCAAGTTTCACCAACATTTACCGATGCCATATTCCCGACGATGGTAGATAATTTTTCTTCATTTTTTTCTACACTTATCTTTGCTATTACATAGCCGTTTTCTTCATTTCTATATACGACTTTCTCTATAGTACCGGTTATACTTTCCATTGTTCTCCTT
>CAYTVM010000165.1:0-4902 GCA_964441685.1 uncultured Atribacterota bacterium
AGTGGGGATAAGAATGCGTTATTTTACCAACCTTCATTAAAGTTCCGTTCTGGGTTAATTCTTCTATTACTGCTATATTTCCTTCTTTATAAGTTAGTCCCTTAAACTTTCCACCTTCCTGGTTAAATTTTCCTTGGTAATCCAGAGTAGTAAATATAGGAATTTTATATTTTACTCCTATTTCATAATCCTCCTGTCCGTGTCCCGGTGCAGTGTGTACACAACCACTCCCCTCGTCCAATAAAACATGATCTCCTAATATGATTAACGAGTCTCTATCAAAAATAGGATGTTTACATTTTATACCCTCAAATAATTTACCCTTTTCACTTCCTATAATTTCATAATCAGCAATTCCAATTTCTTTCATTACCTTTTCTATTAAAGTGGAGGCTAATAAGAGATTCCCCTTTTCTGTTTTAACTAAACTATATTCAATATCCGGATTAAGAGCAACGGCCATATTTCCCGGAATAGTCCAGGGTGTAGTGGTCCAAATAACCGCGTAATTTTCCCCTGATTTACTATCTGGGAATATTTCCGCTAAACTATCTTTTATCAGAAATTTAACGTATATAGAAGAAGATTCTTTATCATGATATTCTATCTCTGCTGCTGCCAGGGCTGTTTCACAATGAGCACACCAATAAACCGGTTTCAATCCTTTGTAAATATATCCTTTGGAAAACATCTTTCTAAATATTTCTATCTGTTCCACTTCATAATCAGGATTAAGAGTTAGATAGGGATTTTCCCATTCTCCCATCACTCCTAATCGTTTAAACTCTTCTCTTTGTACATTGATATAATGTTTGGCATAATCTGTACACTTCTTCCTTAGCTCAACAGGATCTATCTCGGTTAAACCAACCTTCATATCTTTAGTAACCTGAAACTCTATAGGTAAACCGTGAGTATCCCAACCAGGAACATAGCGAGCATCATATCCTTTCATCGATTTATACTTGGGGATTATGTCTTTTAAAATTTTATTATAAGCAGTTCCTATGTGAATATTACCATTAGCATAGGGAGGTCCATCGTGCAATATGTATTTTTCCAAACCTTTCTTTTCCTCACATACTTTTTCATAAATTTTCTCTTCTCCCCAGAATTTTAACAGTTTGGGCTCCTCTTGAGCTAAATTAGCTTTCATTTTAAATTTTGTTTTTGGTAAATTTAAGGTGTCTTTATATTCCATTTGAATCTCTCCTCGTGCTCTATAATTTGTATAATATAAAAAACCTCTTGCCTCAAAAAGGACAAGAGGTTAAAAGTTCTTGTGGTACCACCCAATTTTTATCATTACCTTAAGATAATGAACTCAAAGAGTATATATATTAAAATCGATAAATAAATATACTCCGGTTTTTAACGATTTTCACCGCTCTAATCTACTTTTAAATCAATTTCGATTAGAAATATTGAGACGATTTTGGATAGAAATGATTTACAGGCTTCCACTACTCCTGCTCGCTGATAAATTGCATCTACCTACTCTTTCTCAAATCAGGTAAATAACTATTCTATTTTATTTTAGGTAATAATAGCATATTAAATTGGTTTGTGTCAATATTTTAGATAGCGTAAAGCGTATTCGTAGAGCGCGCATAGTTGCGGGTAGCAAGGGAAAGTGGGATAAAAAATAAGTATCGAGTATATAGTAAAGAGAATAGAAGTCAGGAGAGGAATAGGGACACGATGCATCGTGCCTCTAAGATTTCAGAGTACAAAACAAGAAGGGCACAATTTATTGTGCCCCTACACTTTACTTCTGAGTTCTAAACTAATTTTTTCTATTTTATTTAAAAATTCTTTTTGACTGAAATCATAAATTTTAATAAGTTTATTTTTGCTATTTTTCCCTGAAACGATTTCAAGTTTTGATTTTGCTACATCAAAACATTTAGCTAAATAGGCAATACATTTTTTATTAGCTTCACCCTCAACGGGCGGAGAGGTAATATTAATTTTTAAGGAATCATTATACGCTCCGATAATTTTATTCTTAGACGAACCGGGAATAATTTTAACCTTGATTACAATATCCCTACCCGTAATTTTAAAACAATCATTGATATTGATGTTCATCTTCTATTTCTTCAATTATAGAATCTTTTTCTGTAGCTAATTCTTCTAATTTAACCCCTTTTTTTTCAGGAAACATTTCTCTTGTTTTCTTTTTAGATACTTCTTCTTCTTTAACCTCGTAATTTCCTTCTTCCTCAAATCCCTCATTTTCAATCATTCTTAAGTATAAGTTCAACATCGATTTAAATTTTTCTTTAAATATAAATTTATATCTCCGCAGATTATCGATTTCGTTTTTCATCACGTCTTCCGATTGTAAGACCTGACGTTTTAATGCTTTGGCTTCCATCTCCGCTTTTTCTATGATTACTTTTGCTTCATTTTCCACCCTGCCCTTAATCTCTTCGGCTGATTTTTGAGCATTTAACAGAGAGTTTCTTAGAGTTTCTTCTATCTGACTAAATTCTTTTAATTTTTCTTGCATCTTCTCAATTTCTTCATTTAGTCTTACGTTTTCATTGATTAATTCTTCGTAGTCTTTTACTATTTTATCCAAAAAATCATCTACTTCTTCTTCGCTGTATCCTCTGAATGATCTGGAAAATTCTTGTTGTTCGATATCCATGGGTGTAATTCTCATTCAACTATCCTCCCTCATTTAATGTTTTATTAAATAAATTTATTTTATGTATTTTAAAGAGCTATAGTAACAAGTATATTAATTAGTGCTCTTTGGAGTAAACTCAATAAAAAAAACACAATGATCGGTGAAAGATCTAATCCCATTCCACCTAAAGGCAATATAATTCTAAAAGGTGCTAAAACCGGTTCGGTAACCTTATGGATAAACTGCACTACGGGGCTGTAAGGGTCTATTGGCATCCAGGTCAAAAATATCCTCGCCAAAATTAAATAACTGTAAATTCTAAAAGCTATGTTAACTATTTTAATTATTAAAAACATGGGTAATATTTTCCTTCCGTTTTTATCAATGAAATCCGAATATTCCTCTGCCCACTCTAACCATATTGGCACCCTCTTCAATAGCTATCTCAAAATCTTCGGTCATACCCATGGAAAGATAGTCCATTTTAATATTCTTTATATTTTTACTCTTTATTTCTTTGGATAACTCCCTTAGTTTCCTGAAATATGGCCGAGTTTCTTCTTTATCTTTTACCATTGGGGCAATAGTCATTAAACCTCTGACCCATATTCTGGGAAATTGAGAAATTTCTCTCAGAAAAGATTCTACTTCTTCCGGTTTAATCCCATATTTAGTTTCTTCTGCGGAAACATTCACCTCAACTAAAACATTGGTTATTTTTCCAAATTGTAAAGAACGACTATCTATTTCTTTGGCTAATTTTATACTATCTACCGAGTGAATAAGATCAAATATCTCTATAGCGTATTTTGCCTTATTAGTTTGTAAATGTCCTACTAAATGCCACTTTATATCGGCAGTCAGGATATGATATTTTTCTTTGGCTTCATGAACTTTATTTTCGCCAATTATTTTTACACCGGCACTTATAGCTTCCTTTATTCGCTCTATAGAGACAGTTTTAGTTACCGCCACTAATTTTATCTCTTCAGGATTTCTGTTCGCCTTTAAGGCAGCTTTTTTTATTTTTTCGTTTATTATCCTTAAATTATTTTTAATGATTTCCACAAACAATAACCTTTTTTATTTTTTACTTTTTGATCACACAAATAATCATTTAAACACTTATTCAATTAATTTTAAATTTTTATGCTTTATGCTTCTTTACTACTTTTGAAATAATTTTTTATTCTTTCTCCATTTGCTATATATACTACTCTCTCGGCTAAATTTGTAGCATGGTCGGCAATCCGTTCAATATTATTAGAAATAAAAATCAAATGAATCGCCCTGCTAATAGTATGGGGGTCTTCCATCATGAAAGTTAAGAGCTCACGAAATATCTGTTGATCCAAATCATCAACAATCCCATCTCTTGCCCATACTTCCTTAGCTAATTCTACATCTCCTTTAAAATAAGCATTTAAGCTATCTTTCAACATATTTTGAGCAATTTCAGCCATACGAGGAATGTCTATTAGGGGTTTTACCATGGATTTGGTAGATAGATACTGACTGGCTTTGGCTATGCTTACAGCATGATCTGCTACTCTTTCTAAATCAGATACGGTCTTATAACCACAGCCGATTATCCTTAAATTTCTAGCAATAGGGTGACGCAGAGCAATCATCTGTAAGCATTGTTCTTCGATATCTAATTCCATTTTATCAATGATGTCATCATTTTTGATTACCTTCGCTGCTAATTCTAAATCCTGCTCAACTAAAGACTTTATAGACATGCAAATTGCTTCTTCGACTAAATTTGCCATCTTTATCAGGCTATCTTTTAAACCAGTAAGTTCGTTATCGAAATATAGTTTATTCTCTTTCGTATTCGCTTTTCCAATCATCATTTGTTTTTTCCTTTACATTATATTCGTATTTAGTATCTAATATCTCGTATCTAGCAAGAGAAAAATCCCATTTATTCAAACGAGATACGATTCACAATTCACGAGATACTAATTTAACTTATGCTTAATATATCAAAAATAACAATATTTTTCAATTATTTTATATTTATATCACCTATTGCGTAAAAAAGGAAACCATAGATGTAGTTTACATAAATAATCTATCTTACAATCTATGATTTCCTTACACCATTATTTTTAATAAATTAAGCTCTTACTTTCTCTTCTTAAGAGCAGCGCCTCCCAGGTATGCCTCCTGAACCTTTTGGTTGCTCTTTAAATCGGAAGCTAATCCGCTAATAGTAATATTCCCGGTTTCCAGCACATATCCCCTATGGGCTACACCAA